>CAZVFM010000011.1:0-24284 GCA_964626095.1 uncultured Roseivirgaceae bacterium
TCACTTGTGGCAATAATTTGTGCTGCGAGTAATCCTGCGTTTTTTGCTCCATTCAATGCAACTGTTGCAACCGGAACTCCGGCCGGCATTTGCAAAATGGAGAGAATAGAATCCCAACCATCAATGGAATTAGTAGATTTTACCGGCACACCAATTACGGGAAGACTGGTAATTGAAGCTACCATGCCCGGAAGATGGGCAGCGCCACCTGCTCCTGCAATGATTACTTTTAGCCCAGCGTTTTCTGCCTCGCTTGCATATTCGAACATTTTTTGTGGTGTACGATGAGCAGATACAACGCTTAGTTCAAACGGGACACCTAACTGTTCAAGTACTTCTGCGGCAGCTTTCATAACCGCAAGGTCTGAAGAGCTGCCCATGATAATTCCTACTAATGCTTTTTTTGTCATCAACTGATTACTTTAAGATGCTGTCGCACAAAGTTGGCTTTTCTATTCAAACTTTCAATGTCATTATCAATAATAGTGACATGCCCCATTTTTCTGAATGGCCTGGTAATGTGTTTTCCATAGAGGTGGACATTAACACCAGATAGCGCCAAACACTCATCTAAACCCGAGTATTTTGCCACCCCTTCATACCCATCTTCTCCTAAAAGATTTACCATGACTGAATTTGAAATGATTTCTGTATCGCCAAGAGGCATATTTAAAATAGCACGCAAATGTTGGTGGTATTGTGATGTTTTATTACCCTCAATGCTTTGGTGCCCACTATTGTGAGGTCTGGGGGCGCACTCATTCACGAGCACTTTGCCCTCTTTGGTAACAAACATTTCTACGGCAAGTAGACCCACCATATTAAAAGATTTAACCAGATGTTCTGCAATTGATTTAGCTTGATCAGCGATTGTTGTGCTCAGCTGTGATGGAGAAAATAGATATTCGACCAGGTTTGCCTCAGGATGAAATACCAACTCCACCGGTGGAAACGTGCTGGTTTCTCCTTTTTCATTTCTTGCCACAATGACTGCGATTTCTTTTTCGAAATCGATGAGTTTCTCTAATAGACCGGGGGCATCAAATGATTTGTTAAGATCACTAGGCGAACGAAGTATTTGTACACCCCGGCCATCGTATCCTTCCTTTCCCAATTTATTTACCGCAGGTATAAAATCTTTATTACTTAAGATGTCATTTTTATTATTCACTAAAATAAAATCAGCGGTAGGTATTTTATTTGATTGATAAAACTGTTTTTGTGTGCGCTTGTTCTGAATGATTTCAATGACTTCTGGTTGAGGAAAAATCTTTTTCCCCATTCTCTCCAATGTTTTAAGTGCAGCAGTATTTACATTTTCGATTTCTATCGTGATTAAGTCACAATCTTTAGCGAATGAAAGTACCGTATCGTAATCAGTTAATTTACCGCACTCAAATTCAGCCAGACTTTTGCAAGGAGCGTTTGGGTCAGGGTCAAGGACTTTAAATCTCAGGTTATAATCAATTCCGGCTTGAATAAGCATCCTGCCCAGTTGTCCGCCCCCAAGAATTCCAATCTTACCACTATACATGGATCAAAAAATTTCTATATCAATTATCTTATCTCCGATTTCAATTTGATGCACTACATCCATTCCTTCAATTACTTCTGCAAAAATAGTATACTTTCCATCCAAATGCGGGGTTGGAGAGTGGGTAATGAACCATTGTGTGCCTTCGGTATCTTTTCCGGCAGAGGCCATGCCTACGCTTCCGGTTTTATATTTTCGTTGACTGAATTCTGAGCGAATGGAATAATCTTCACTACCCCAGCCATCTCCACGATAGCATCCACCCTGAATTACGAAATTGGGAACGACCCTGTGAAAGTTCTTGTCTTTGTAATAACCATCTTGACTTAGCTTAACAAAATTTGCTACCGAACCGGGAGCCTCTTTAGCCAAAAGAGCCATAACTATATCACCTTTGCTGGTCTTTACCCTGGCTTTGGATGTTGCATTGAGTTGCTTAATTATGTCCCATGCAATGGGATGATTATACTCATTGATTATTGCCGGAGTAGGTTTATCTTCAAAATAGGCAATGCATTTTTCTAATGTTTGAAGTGCTTCGTTGTCTCTGGGTAGTTGCAGTAAAGATTTGGCTTGATATAAAAATTCAATCTCCTCAACAATTTCTTTGTAAGCCAATTTTGGATTAGTAAGCACAGAACTAATCGAACCAATTACTGCAAGGTCTCCACCGGCAAGTGCTTGCTTGTAAAAATCCAATTGCAAAGTGCGGGAATAACCAAGTTCATTATTGACATCCAGTTTTGTGAGTGCCTGTATGGCGGATGTTCTCAAAACAGGGGTAGAATTACTTAAAACAAGACCTCTCAACTTATCTACACCCTCCGTAGTGTAGACCAGCAAATCGGCATAAAAACTTTGTGTGTATGGATTTAAGTTTGTGCTAAAGATATTTTGTATTTCCCTGATAATTTCCGGGTTAGGCGAGTGCTTTAAGAGATTTTTGTAAACAAGCGCCTTCGCAAAATCATTTTTTATCTTTTTACTGACGTTGTTTAATTCCATTGTTGATGAGCTATTGTCAAGATGAATAGACTCAGCTGCAGCAATGCTAACTTGTGGATGCTCATCAAGAAGCGCCTTTAAAATGATAGACTCGCTAATGCCCCAATCAAATGAGGCTAAAGCTCTACATACACTTACCTTTAATCTATAGTCATCTGCTTTATTAAATTGTTCCGTCAAAATTTCAAGACTTGTTGTCTCCGGGATTTTTCTTAGAGTTGACAATAATGCCATCAACACTTCCGGATCTTTCTCATCCAATATTATCTGATTGAGTTCTTGTTGGTATGACTTAAAATCTAAGCCAGTACTGCGAGCAAAAAAATGAGCTAAACCCAGTCTGGCATTTTGTTCTGCTTCCGGAGAGTATAGTTGAAATGCAAGGGGGAGCAAACTGTCAGACGCTTGACCTCTCAAAGCTATACGGTAAAGACTCCAGGCAATGCCCCTTGTATCATCATTATTTGTATGAGGCAGCTCAAGGAGCCAAAGTGCACTTTCTTTTGAACAGACCTTTCCAAAAGCCTCCAGCAAAATGGCCCTAACCTTTACAGATTGTTCGTTGCTAATATGGTTTTTTAGGACTTCGTCTAATTTTGAGCCTCCTGTTTGCCCGAGAGAAAATGCCGCAGCACTTCTTACTTCTGGATCTGTATTTTTGAGTAATTGAAGTAGTACTTTGTTTGCGCTGCTATCCTGAACAGAACCAAATGTTAGGGAAGCAAGTGTTAGGTGATTTGCGTCTTCATTTGAAACATAAGCCTGCAGACTATCTGTTATGCGCTCATCTTGAAAATTATATATGCGGATTTCTTCTTGGCTAAAATATTCTGGTTTTGAAGATTCATTACAAGCCCCAATCCCGGAAAGGATAAATACAAACCATAACAACTTTATCCGCATTATATTTTGAATGTAATAGGCAATTTGGCTGCTTCAATAGTTACATCATCAAAATCAATTCCGGCAGATTTTGCAGAATAGAGCAGGAACCTTACTTCCTTAATATGAACTTTTCCATCAGCTTCGGTAAGTTTTAAGAGCAAAGCAAAGGCGCGTAATTTTTCTTTGTCTGTGCAGGTACTTATTAGTTCTATACCGTTATAATAAATGTCCCTTTCACGCATACTCTTTACATCTGAAGTAAATTTTTCAAATGTGTCATCTGGTATTTTTTCCTGCATCCTGATGACGCTTAGTGCTTTCATTTCTTTCTCATCAATATCTCCATCAGCACCAATCACAAGGTGAGTAAGGTATAATAATGAAAGCTTATAGTTGTGTGAGGTTTCCATGCAATTGGATTTTCCTAAATATATAGATAATCAATTCTAAAACTATCTAATATTATGTGAGATTTTTTTCTAAAAAGTGTGTTAAACCTTCTTAAGACATCATTCTGAATGCTATAAACGCAGCGAGGTAAGCCATGGCTGTCATGTAAAACATCTGAATTAATGGCCACTTCCAGCCCTTTGTTTCGCGGTAAACAACCGCTACGGTACTCATGCATTGCATGGCAAAAGCATAAAAAAGTAATAAGGAAAAGCCTACTGCAGGTGTAAACATTGGGCCACCTGTTTTAGGATTGACTTCATCGCGCATACGGCTTTTAATGGTGCCTTCGTCTTCAGTATTACCCAAGCTATAAATGGTAGCCATGGTACCTACAAATACTTCCCGTGCAGCAAAGGAGGTGATTAAAGCAATGCCTATTTTCCAGTCGTAACCTAACGGACTAATGGCTGGTTCTAGCTTTTTACCCAGCACACCTGCGTAAGAATTTTCCAAACGGGCTGCGGCAATTTGATTTTGGATTTCAACGGATTTCAATTCTTCATCGGTTAAACCTATTGCAATACTTTGCTCAACCTGATCCATGCGCTCCCCCGGTCCGTAACTTGCCAACACCCAAAGAATAATAGAGACAGCAAGAATTATTTTACCGGCTTCAAATACAAAAGTTTTAGTCTTTTCAAGAATATTGAATCCAACGTTTGACCATTTGGGCCATTTGTAAGTCGGCAATTCCATGATGAGAAAGCCTTTTTCATTTATCTTGATGATGAGCTTCATTACAAAAGCGGATAATAGAGCTGCGAGAAATCCGAGTAGGTACATTCCCATTAATGCAAGACCTTGCAAATTGATCAGACCTAAGTAAAGTTTGTCAGGGATAATTAATGAAATAATAATTGTATAAACTGGTAATCGGGCCGAGCAACTCATTAATGGAGTAACCATAATGGTGATGAGGCGGTCTTTCCAGTTTTCAATATTTCGGGTAGCCATGATGGCGGGTACTGCACAAGCAACACCAGAGAGAAGCGGAACTACACTTTTGCCATTCAAACCAAACTTGCGCATGATTTTATCCATCAGGAATACAACACGCGACATATATCCTGACTCTTCAAGTATGGCAATGAAGGCAAATAAAATGGCAATCTGAGGAACGAAAATGGCGATTCCTCCTAAACCGGGTACTACACCATCCGCAAGTAAACTTGATAATGCGCCTTCAGGTAGTACGTCACTTAAAAAGCTGCTTAATCGGGAAAACTGACCATCAATAAAATCCATTGGAACACTTGCCCATGTAAAAATGGATTGAAAGACAATGAATAAAATCGAAAGAAAAATTAAGTAACCCCAGATTCTATGTGTAACAACAGAGTCAATTTTTTGAGTTATTTTTTTCCAGTCGCTAGACTGAGTATTTGAAGTGGCTTTCTTCAGTATGTGGTTTATTTTTTCATACCGTTTTAGTGTTTCTTCATTTTGCCAGCGAGTAGCTTCTTTGGGAAGATTTTGTTTTGCATCATTAATTAATTTAAGTTGATCTTTCGATAGAAATTTTAAATGATCCGCCTGCTGAATAAGCTGGTAAACTTTGTAACTTTCATCTATAGATAAAGAAACTTGAAGCGCTGCTAATGACTTACTTAGTTGATCGTTAGGTTCAAAAAAATTTTTATGTGGTTTCTTTTCTACTGTTATCAATTGTTCCTTTAGCAGATCTAATCCCTTGCCTGTTCTTGAATTTATTTGGATCACACTTACACCTAATTCTTCCTCAAGGATTTTGAGGTTAAATTTGATACCTGCTTTATCGGAAAGGTCAGTCATGTTGAGGGCAAGTACTGCGGGTATGCCAAGGTCAATTATTTGAGTAAGCAAAAGCAGACTGCGCATGAGGTTGGTGGCATCTGCAATAACAAGTACTTTATCGGGAAAGGAGGGATTTGATTTATTGGTTAAGATGTCTACTACGATGCGCTCATCGGTAGTGCGTGGATTAATACTATAAATGCCGGGTAAATCAATCAGTTCAATTTTTTTTTCAGAGAGGTGGAGGTAGCCTAATTTTTTATCTATGGTTACACCCGGGAAGTTCCCGACTTTTTGATTGAGGCCTGTGAGTAAATTAAATAGACTTGATTTCCCAGAATTTGGATTTCCAGCAAGTGCAATTCTTACATCCGGCTGTTTTTTATTCATTAATTAACTAATGAAATACTGGCCGCCTCTTCAATTCTCAAGGAGAGCTCATAACCTGAAATGCTTATGCAAATAGGATCGCCCAAAGGAGCCCTGAAGTTGAACCTAACAGGGGTGCCCGGAAGGCAGCCCATTTCCAATAATTTTAAAGAAATACTTTCGTCAAGAAAACCACCAATTATGGCAATCTCTCCAGGTTTCATTTCTGCGACATTCTTTGCTGAGATCAAGTATTTTTATTTAGATTGATTATAAACAAGGGCGAATATACACGCTGATTGTATCTCCTGCAACTAAGTTGATATAAATCAGGTTAATTGATTCAAAAGCAGTGAGAATGGCCAAAAAGCACAATAAAGAGGCATCAAAACCAAAGAAGCCGTTGGAGAAAAGGGCCAAAGAGTCAGCCCGGGAATCTATAATTGATCAGGAAAAATCTTTTGATTTTGGCGGCCTTCCAAATAGGGATTTAAAGAAAAATATTGGTTGTGGCTAACTAAAAGCTGCCCGTATAAAAAGTGCGTTTAACCCGCTCACTGATTCCGGCAATTATTTCATACGAAATGGTATTGGCCCAACTTGAGTGTAATTCAAGAGGCAACTCCTTTCCAAATATTATAACCTCATCTCCTTCCTTTACCTCTACACCATCGACATTTACCATGCACATGTCCATGCATACATTGCCAATTACCGGGGCAAGTTTTCCGCCAATCCATACTTTCCCATTTCCATTACTTAAAATTCTTTTGAAACCATCGGCATACCCAATAGCGATGGTGGCCAGTTTCATTTTTTTATTGGCAATTCCAGTTCTGCCGTAACCAACGTGCTCACCCTGTTTTATAAATTTTACTTGTGATACAATGCTTTTCAAACAAAGCGCTGGTTGCAAAGCAAATTTTTTCTCAGTCGGATTCACTCCATACAAAGCAATACCTAAGCGTACCATTTCAAACTGATATTGAGGAAAACGAATTATCCCTGCCGAATTAAGTACATGTCGCATTGGATTATAAAGAATTGCTTGTGTTATTTTTTTATAAACCCTATTAAATATTTCAATTTGCTGATGCGTAAAATCGTCATGCGCAGGATCATCTGCAGCAGCGAGATGTGTGAAAACAGCTTTGACCTTTAAATTATTATTGCTTTGTAATAACTCAATAAGCCTGGTAATATCTGCTTCACTAAATCCTAACCTGTTCATTCCTGTTTCAATTTTCAGATGAACCTCAACAATTCTTCCTGCTGCACTGGAAATAAGACTTTCTAGCATTCTTAAAGAAAAAATCTCCAGTTCAAGACTATAGTTAATGCACATTTCAAAACTATCTTCATTTGCATTCATCACCATAATTGGTGCCCGTATGCCATGGTCTCGCAGGCGCTTACCCTCATCAGCAAATGCAACACCGAAAGAATCTACCTTGTGATACGCAAGTGTAGCGGCTATTTCTTCTATGCCACTTCCATAAGCGAAAGCTTTTACCATGGCCATGGTCTTTACATTAGGGCCAAGTCTGGATTTTAATAAATTTAAATTCTCTGTCACAGCACTTAGGTTAATTTCCAGTACAGTGCTGTGTAATTTTTGAGTTAAAGATTTTACTACTTGCTCAAATTCAAAAGCCCGGGCACCTTTTATAAGAATTAATTCATCATTCAATTTGATGGCGTGTATTTCGTTAAGAAATGATGCGGTATCTAAAAAGTACTTGCTTTCGGTCTCAATTAAATGTTTGCTGTTCGACAAATCCGGACCAATACCAATAAAAAAATCAACCCCTGCATTTTTTAGGAGTGCATTTACCTTTGTATACAAGGTCTTTTCTTTAAGACCTGACTGGTGGATATCAGAAAGGATTAGCCATTTGGTTTTTTGGGGAAGTGAACGTAGATAGTCAAGTGCTATTTGCAATCCCGCCAAATCATTATTATACGTGTCGTCAATGATATAAGTATTTGCAATCCCTCTTTTTAGTTCGAGTCGCATCGGGATGGACCTAAGCTTTTTTATTCTGGAATTTATTTGCGCTGCACTTATGTTTAGCCAGAGCATTAGGGCAATGCAGTGCATGCAATTTTCCTGCATGGCCTTTTCTTTAAAATGAATTTGAAATGATAATTTTTTACTTTTCCATTGGACAGAAAAATCATCGCCAAGCTGTCTTACAATCTTTATGTCCGCATCATCACTGTGTCCCCAGCTAAGTGTTTCGATTTTTTTGCATTGAACGACCTCCTTTATTTGCGGATGATCAGCGCAATAAATGAGCACTTTGCTGCTAGAAAATAATTTTAGTTTTTCTTCAATCTTTTCTTGTATCGAATCAAAGCCCTCGTCATGTGCGGTGCCAATATTTGTAAAGATTCCAATGTCGGGTTGAATAAGCTTTTCTAGAAGAACCATTTCGCCAGGCTTCGAAATACCTGCTTCAAATATGCCCAGTGTATGTTCAGCATTGATTTGCCACAATGATAGGGGTACACCGATTTGTGAATTATAACTCCCCGGGTTTTTAACAATACTGTAATCGGTAGCCAACAATTGCGATAACCACTCTTTTACTATTGTTTTAGCATTGCTTCCGGTAACGCCAATAACAGGAAAATTAAATTTTATGCGATGCGAAAGTGCCACCTGCTGAAGTGCAGTAATTGCACTATCAACCAATAGAACATTTGCTTCGGGCAGATTATGTAGCTCAATCTTTTTTTCAACAACAAAAGTTCTAACACCTTTTGTGTACAACGCTTGAATAAATTCGTGACCATTATGCCGTGCTCCGGTTAAGGCAAAATATACTGTTCCGTCAGATGGGAAAGGCTTTCTGCTATCTGTAAGGAGTTTGGTAAGGTGCAACTCATTTTTAAACTGCAAGAAACTACCTTTACAAATCTCTGGAAGTTGTGTATTCAATAGTGAAGAAATACTCATAACGTGTTAGAATAGCCTGGCCCCAAGAGGCACCTCTTTATCAGGTCTGCACAAAACCACATGACCATTGCTATCAGGGAATCCGGTTACGAGAACTTCAGATAAAAAATCGGCAATTTGCTTAGGCGGAAAATTAACCACGCAAACGACCATACACCCAATAAGACTCTGTTCAGTGTATATTTCGGTGATTTGAGCACTTGACTGCTTAATCCCTAATTCTTCTCCCAAGTCAACCCAAAGTTTAAAAGCTGGCTTTTTGGCCCTTGGGAAAGCCTCCGCCCTAACTATTTTGCCTGCTCTTACATCTACTTTTATAAAATCATTCCATGAGATCATTTTTTGACTATTTTTGGAAGCTTTAACCTTTATTGAAACATTTATTGGTGCAATATCGTTAAAACGAAAGCCACTAACCTATGCGCTTGATTAATCGAAATAAAATTCTGCTTTTATCAACAGCCCTGCTGCTATGTTCGGCTTCATGGTTGTATGCTCAGGAGGGTGGTGGGACCAATCCAAATAATGATGGCTATGATCCCGAAAAGCAAGAAAATGTTTATGAGCGCTACACGCCCAGTGTAGATTTAGAGGGTAAAATGGTACTTACCAGGCCAAGCACAGTAAAAGATTCGACAATCATTAAACCCACAAATGCAGTTAAGAATGGCGCTAATGCTCAAAATGTTACTGAAAAGGAGCCAGAAAAGGCAGCCTCCTCATTTAACTTGTTCTATTACATGTTTCAGAAGTTCAAATTGAATGATATCATCGACCAATAGACATTTTTTTATTTAATTTCTTATATTTGCAACCTTGTTGCAAATATGTGTATCCGTTTCATTTTAACCCTTATTTACTCTTTTTATTTAACTGGTCTACTTCAGGCCCAGGATTGTAGTTATTCGCTCACAGGGGTGATAGTGGATGCTAAGCGCCAAGCATTGCCGGGGGCAAATGTTTTGTTGTTACAATTGGATAAAGGAACAAGCACCAATAGCAAAGGTCAGTTTAAATTTGACAATCTGTGTGCAGGGGCTTATACCATTAAAATGTCTTACGTTGGTTATTTAGAGCAAAGTGCCGAGATCGAGATACCCTTAGATTCACCGTTAGAGATTATACTTCAAGAGGACCAGTTATTTCTTGATGACGTGAAAGTGGAGGGTAGTTTTGCTGCGGGTCCTGTTCAGAGTGTAGGTCTTCTCAGCGATAGAGATTTTGATTTAGTTCAAGGTAAAAGTTTGGGAGAATCATTAAAGTCATTGCCAGGAATTAGTGCTTTACAAACCGGCCCGGCAATATTCAAGCCCATTATCCACGGACTTCACAGCCAAAGAATACTTATTTTAAACAACGGAATACGACAGGAAGGACAGCAGTGGGGGCCTGAGCACGCACCAGAAATTGATCCGTTTATTGCCAACGAAATTCAAGTAATAAAAGGAGCAGATGCCATTCGTTATGGTGCAGATGCACTGGGGGGAGTAATTATAATTGACACACCGCCTTTACACCAAACGGAAGGCTTGGGAGGTGAAATCAATTTGATGGGAACAAGCAATGGAGGCATGGGAATACTCTCTGCAATGCTCGAGGGGGATTTCTCAGGTTCAAAAAATTGGGGATGGAGATTGCAGGGCACAATGAAGAAAGCCGGAGATTTTAAAGCGGCTAACTATTATTTAAGTAATACTGGGGTAGAAGAGTTCAATGCTTCAGGAGCGCTGGGATTCAAAGGAGAGAATAAGGGAGTAGAAATTTTCTTGAGCACATTTAATTCTGAAATTGGAATCCTTAGAAGTGCACATACAGGAAGTCTAAGCGACCTGGAGTCCGCAATTAATAGTGAACGACCATGGTTTGTGCGTGACTTTACCTACAATATTGAGAATCCACGGCAAAAAATTGGACATCATCTGCTAAAAATTAATGCCTACACGTTTATTGGAGAAAATAAACTTGAAGTTCAATACGGTTCACAATTGAATGAGCGAAGGGAGTTTGATATAAGAAGAGGAGGCAGAGGTAATACACCAGCACTCTCTTTACAGTTATTCACACAAACACTTGATGCCTCGCTTGCGCACAGCACCGGAGTTTCTGAGGGAAGCTTAGGGGTTAATCTTACCTATAAGAATAACCAAAACGTACCAGGCACGGGGATTCGTCCGCTAATACCAAACTATGAACAAATGAATGTTGGAATCTTTTTGATAGAGCATTTTGAGAAAAAGGATTGGGTGTATGAGTTCGGCATAAGGTATGATCATCAATATTTATTGGTAAGAACCTTTACTACATCTAGAGATTTAATTAAACCAAGCTTTAACTTTGATTACGTCTCTGGATCTGTTGGTGCTCACAAAAAACTCAATACCCGATCTGTAGTCAATACGCATTTAGGCTTGTCTTCCAGACCACCACATGTAAGCGAATTGTATAGTGAAGGGCTTCATCACGGGACAGCATCTATAGAGGAGGGCTTAATGATAGATAATGGAGAGCCTCTAAGCGAAAGGTCGCTAATCAACAAAGAGCGATCTCTAAAGTGGACAAGTACTTATCAATACAGTAGCAGAAAACTAAGTGCGGAGTTAACAGGCTATATTAATTATATAGGCAACTATATTTTTCTTCGACCAACAAGCACAAGACTAACCATTAGGGGGGCATTTCCAGTATTTCAGCATACCCAGACAAATGCCTTATTATCTGGACTGGATTTTACAATGCGCGCGGATATTAGTAAAAAACTTGATTACAGACTCAAGCTGTCTTATTTGCGCGGGGAGGATTTAAGCAACAATAGTGTTTTGATCTTTTTACCTCCGGTACAATTTGAAAATGCCATTACTTACAGTACTCCGCTTAACGGTAAAATATCTGATCTTTTCGTAACACTCGCTGTACCGACTAACTTAAAACAGTATAGGGCACCAATGGTAATTCGCCCTGCTGATGTCCGGGATTATGATGGAACTGAGTTGTTTGATTTTGCCGAGGCCCCAAAGGGATTTACGCTGATCAATGTGGAAAGCGGGTTCAAGTTCGAGCTAGCAAAAAGAATAATGTCAGTAATATTTATTGCCGAAAACCTTACGAATCAATCGTATCGAAATTACATGAACAGGTTAAGGTATTTTGCTGATGATGTCGGGAGAAATTTTATTGTCAAACTTAAATATGATTTTCATGCACACGATTAAAAAAATGTTTCAATTAAACCTTTTAACTAAAATGAAAAAGAGCGCTTATTTATTTTCACTATTTTTTGTTGCAACATTGTTGCTAGTTTCTTCTTGCGGAGATGATCCGGAGCCTGTAAATGAGGAGGAGTTAATTACCACAGTAATCTTAAGGTTCAGTTCACCAGGAGCAGCAACCCAAAGTTTTACTTGGAGAGATTTGGATGGAGATGGACCTAACCAGCCGGTAATTCAAACCATCACACTTTCTGCAAATACCACCTATTCAGTAGCAATTGAATTATTGAATGAATCAGAAACTCCTGCTGAGGATATTACTGAAGAAATTGATGAAGAAAGGGATGAGCATTTGTTTTGTTTTGAACCAAGTGAAAGCATTAACTTAGCTATAAGCAGAACAGATACTGATGGCACTTATGAAGTTGGATTGGAGTCTGAGTGGGAAACTGGTAATTCAAGCACTGGAGAAGTTACGGTGATTCTTAAGCACCAACCAGGCATTAAAAATGGTACTTGTACCCCTGGTGAAGTTGATGTAGAAGCCACCTTCCCGGTAACAATTCAATAAGTTGCCTTTAATACATTGTTTAAGACTGCCAGCATACTTGTAGGCAGTCTTAATTTTTTACCAGGAATTGTTCCAGATCTTTCAATTTAACAACACCTTCATAATAAGCACGGGCGAAAATCACACCAAAAACGCCAATATCGTTAAGCCTTTTAATATCATCTACATTTCTTACTCCTCCACTTGCCAAAACAGAAATACCTGAGAATGTTTTGATGATGTCATCATACAAATCAAAAGCGGGACCTTCCATTAAACCATCTCTCGAAATATCTGTTGTCTTCACATACTTCAAACCCTTTGAAAAAAAGTATTCAATGTGTTCATATAAGTCTATTTCTGATTTTTGTTGCCACCCTTGAAAAGCTATTTTCTTTGAGGCAACATTAGTGATGTCTGCACCCAAGGTAATTTTTTCTCTTCCAAACGATATAATCCATGAAGCGAACAATTCAGGATTGACCACAGCAATGCTTGCAGCAGTTATGTAGTCGGCTCCATACTCATAGGCTTTGCCAATATCTCCATCAGTATGTATACCTCCGGTAAAATCAATTTTTAAACTCGTATGACCCGCAATGGTCTCAATTACATGGTAATTTTTGGGGCTGCCTTTTTCGGCCCCATCCAAATCTACAAGATGAACTACAGATAATCCATGGTCTTCAAAACGCTTAGCAAGATCCAGCGGATTTTCGTCATACACTTTCTCACTGCTCAGATCTCCCTTGTTCATCTTCACCACTTTGCCCTTTCGGATCGCTATTGAGGGTATAATTTGTATCATTTATTAAAAATTTGGGCTCTGAATTTACATCTGAAAAACGAAACACCAATGCTTTAAACCAAATAACCTGAATATATCGTATTTTATCCGGCCCGGAATTTGTTTTCAGGTTAATTACTTAATTTTAAAACATAAGTCTGATTTTCATGAGACACTTAATTTGCCTGCTGGCCTTTAGTATTTCCGTTCAATCATTTGGACAAGCCAAGTTGAGAAGAATGCCAAATAACCTGAACCTTCCCGGTAGAAATACATTGGCCCCTTTTATAAGCTTTGATGGTAATCACTTATTGTTTCTCACAGATTATACTGAAGATAAATCGTTTACACTTATGTATAGCCAGCGTGTAGCAGGTACCTGGAAGGATGCCTCAGAGCTTCCACGTAACGTAAATAATAGCCGACTTAATTACGTTTATGGATTTGCCTTAGACACCGAAGCCACTCGATTGCTTTTGACAAGTGGGCGTTCTGGAGGTGTTGGTAATTTTGATATTTGGTACAGCGATAGAAGGGGTAATTCTTGGACTGAACCACAAAACTTTGGGAGACCACTAAACTCTTCAGAGAATGATGGTTGCCCCTCATTAACACCAGATGGCAGCTATATCTATTTTATGCGCTGTGAACAAATGAACACCGGAAATGCCAGTGCTTGTAGAATAATGGAAGCGAAAAGCAAGATTGGGAACACATGGGAAGAACCGGTTGAACTACCTGCAATTATTAATACCGGGAACTCTCAGTGCCCAAGAATTATGGCTGATGGGGAGACACTAATTTTTTCGTCAGATAAGATGCCAGGGGCGAAAGGAATGGATTTATATATGACAAAAAAAACAGCCAAAGGCTGGAGCAATCCAATCGCACTTGATTTTGCCAACACGTTGAATGATGACATCCACATAAGTGCTTCGGCAACCGGCAGGTATATGCTTAAGGGTATATCTTCTGAAAGAAACATTGAACTTTATGAGCTACTTTTTCCTGAAGACAAGCGACCAGCATGGGTAATGCGGGTAGACGGAAAAGTTTTAGATCATCAGGGGAAGCCTGCAGATGTGAATATCAATATTTTCAATGCCCTTGATAACAGGAGAATCGGCACGGCAAAACTTAATGAGGAGGGATCCTTTTATGTGTATTTTAAAGAAGGGGAATTCTATGATATTTCTGTTGAGCCTAAAAATGGCTCACACACCTATTACAGTGCGAAATATGACCTGGGAAAAATGGAGGGCCCATCCTTTGACAAATTTGAAGCTGTGATAAAACCCGTTTACCCAGGTGATACCATTTTGGTAAATCCTATAGTTTTTATTCCTTATTCTCACGTGATAGCACAAAGCCCTGAATTGGAGATGAGAAGATTATCAAGGTTTATGCTTAGTAATGCGAATTATAATTTTGAAGTGGGTGCCTATCAATACAATTATCAACAAGACTCAACATTAAGTAATCCGGATTTCACAGAAATAATTATTGATACGGTGTATTATGAGAAAGAAGTGTTTGTTGATTCCCTGAATAGATCAGTAATACTGGATTCAATTGCAATAGCGTACACTTACCACAATGATCGCTCAGTTAAACAAGCGCGATCTGTAGTTAACTTATTGATACAACACGGAGTTCCGGAGGAATCACTTCGTTATGAAGGATATAGAGAAGAGTACGATGAATTGCTACTTGAGAACAGCCCTGTTATCAAGATAAGAGTGCTTAAGAAAATTATCGATTAATAGGAACAACAACCAGGGTTTGATCCCACATTAAAATCATTTCAATTTCTTGAGCGCTTTGACCAAAGCTTATTGTGAATTGCTCAAAAACTTTTTCTTGAAGTGTTACAGGGACAACCAACTGCAACACGTCCTGATTTTCTAATCTGTTGGCTTCTCCTTTAGCATTAATTCCCCACTGACCGGTTTGTGAATTGAAAATTATTGTCCAGGATTCCGGTCCTGGGATAGTCCAAAGTGAATACTTACCTGCCCTTAATGGCTTTTCTTTAATCGTAATATCTTTATTTGTTGAAAATACGGTCGCTTCATTGGCGCCTGTTCTCCATACTTTGTCATACGGAACCAGTCCGCCAAAGATCACACGTTCTTTCTTCCATGGCCTGTTATAAATTACTTCAAGTTTCAGGTTTCCATCCTCAAAAACTACGGCATCTTCAGGGCTAAATGACTTGGTATAACTTCTAAAAACAAAAAACAGCACTACTAAAATGGCGGCAATTATTCCAATTACTATTAAGATTTTACGCATTTAAAGAGTCATTAGGTTATTTTATAGTCCAGTCAAAACACGAATTCAGCAAAGTATGTTCTGGTGTGTCAAAAAAAATTATATTTAGTGCAATTATATAAGTTGTAAAGCTATTTTTACGAATAATAAACTTTTTAGTTATGGATGCTTCCTGGACACCTTTTTACGTTGTGATTGCCCTGTTTATTCTAGCCATTGTATCTCCCTGGATATTCCCCAATAAAATGGTGAGCAAAAACAACCACGACAATAAATATTAATACTGGTAACACACCATGAAAGTTTGCATTTTCTGTGGTGCCTACAGTGGTAAAAGTCCTATACATGCAGAAAATGCGACTCAATTGGCCCTTTTGCTTACAAAACGTGGGCACACCATTGTATACGGTGGAGGCAAGGTTGGGCTTATGGGGATTATTGCGGATACTGCACTTAAAAATGGGGGTAAAGTAATTGGTGTAATACCTGATTTTTTGGTTGCCCGAGAAGTAGGTCACAATAATCTATCTGAGCTTATCTTAGTGAAAAGTATGCATGAGCGTAAACAGCGCATGGCTAGCCTTGCCGATGTTTTCATTGCCATGAGTGGGGGTTGGGGTACATTAGATGAATTGGCGGAGATCCTTACTTGGAAACAACTGGGCTTAATTAACCAATCTGTGGGAATTTTCAATATTCAAGGTTATTACGATCCTTTAAAAGCCCAAATGCAAAAAATGGTTGATAATGGTTTTTTGAGCTTTGAAAATTTCCATTCTATAAACTTTGCTGAAAACCCTGCGTTGTTGTTAGAAAAATTAGGGCTTTAAATTACATTGCCTTGTTTCTGGCAAGAATTATTGCATTAGAGAGATTATTATGCAGGCAAGACTCACACTAATTTTAATAATTATTAGTACCAATCTGTTTGCACAGAACCTTGGCTTCTCATTGTCGGATGGAAAGGGGCGCGTTCAAATTCCTATTGAAGTGCATAATAACCTGATAGTAATTCCTGTAGTGTTAAATGGACAACTACCATTAAAATTTGTGTTGGATACCGGTGTACGCACTGCAATACTTACAGATAAAGCATTTAGTGACATACTTAAACTGCCATATGTACGGAAGTACGTAATATCTGTGCCTGGTGAGGAGAAAGTTATTGAAGCATATATCACATCAGGGGTCTCATTAGATTTACCCGGAGTAGAAAGTATAGGACATGCACTGCTGGTATTAGAGGAAGATTTTTTGGAAATGCGCAATTACATGGGTACAGATGTTCATGGGATAATTGGATACGAACTTTTCAGTCGATTTATTGTGCAGATTGACTATGAGAAAAAATTAATGACACTCTTTACGCCTGAAAGATTTAGAAAGGGTAGAAATTACAAAACAATTCCTATTAAAATGGAAGACACCAAACCATATTTGTTTACTGAGGTATATCAAACAAATGGCTCTGTAATTAATGCAAAACTCCTTGTCGACTCAGGAGCAAGCCATGCATTGATGCTTGACTCTCAGGCAGACAATAATATTGTTTTGCCTGAAGTAAATATTGAAAGCGTTTTGGGCAGAGGCCTTGGCGGAACAATTAAAGGTAAGATTGGACGCATAAAGAAAATTAATATCGGTGAGTTTCAGATAAATGATGTTATTACAAATTATCCAGGCCCCGATGCTTATATGGATAGTATAAAATACACCTTGTCTTTCAGGAGTGGTTCTATTGGGGGAGAAATTCTTAGCAGATTTAATGTGGTGTACGATTTCCCAAATGAAGTTTTGTATTTAAAGAAGAACGCTGCATTCAAAAAAAAATTTTATTATAGTTTAAGTGGTTTAACTCTTAAAGCAAAAGGATCTCGATTAAGAAATTTTGAAGTTACAGATGTAAGACCCGAATCAAGCGCAGCAATTGCTGGAGTGCAAACAGGAGATACAGTGATAAAAGTAAACAATATAAGTACAAGTGATCTCAGTTTAGATCTTGTAAATGGTCTATTGAATTCAAGGCCTGGAAAAAAAATCTTTTTGGAGATAGACAGAAAGGGACAGAAAATTAAGAAAGAATTTAAATTGTTTTCTCAGATTTAATTTCCGCCAATCAAACTCAAAACTTCAACTCTCTTCTTCTGATAGTTATGATACAAGTTTTTTCTTGTTTTTTTAAATTTCAGGGCAGTAACCAGCGCCTTATAGAGTGACTCTTCATTAAGATCGGATTTTAGCATATATTCTGAAATGCCATTACAAAAACTTTCTGAGTAGTTAGAATTTTTCAAGACTGCAATAGGAATTTCACTTGTGAGTTTATTGCTTGAAAGATTATTGACAAGCAACTTTAGTTCTTCTTCCCCCACATTATCATCAATAAAAACGTAACCAGGTCTAAATTCCAGCATACGCTCAAGAAGCGTTTTCAGGTTAAAAGCAATTTCTGTAATTACTCCCCGTGAAGTGAGTTTCTTCATGTAGTTAACAAGGGTACTTAATTCAATAGGGTTATTTCCTACAAGTATTACATGTAGTTTTTCCTCTTTTATCCGAGGCGCAGCCAATCCCATCATACAAACCAATTTTTAGACAATGTGTGGATAAATACTATTTATCAATCACAGGTAAGCATATAACAAAAACGGCACCAGAAGTATTGCTCTGGTGCCGTTAAAATGGTAAAATATTTAATTTATTTTCTGGGATCAAGAATGTTATCAATTCTTTCCCTGGCATCTTCAAGGTGCGCTTTGGTAATTGCATTGGGAGCCGAAGCAATACCTGCGCTAATTTGTCGCTTTAGGGCATTCAGTTCTGCTCTCGCAATAGGCCTTATGTCCGACTGCTCAACATTAACCGGAGTAAACCCTGCAAATGACCTGAAGGCCCCTGTTGGTGCTGAGGGACTTTCGTTCATCAAATAGCTTAGCCTGGCAATATGTGCTCTTTGCAGGTTTCTTCTATAGGTATCAATAGCAGCATTTGTTCTTAATTCTGACCAGATTCCGTTCCTCATATCGGCCATCATTTCCATAGGTGTATAGGCCCTGCTGCCCATCAGGGCTTCGGCCTCAATTAATCTGGCAATTCTGCTGGGCTCAAGAATCTGATTCAAGGTGTTTGATTGTACTGCCCTGATTCTTTCTACATGTCCTGCGTGTTCAGTCTTTTTCAGGATGTTTTCATCAATCAACCATTTGGGTGTACTAAAAGTCTCACGATGCAAAAAGGCCATTGCCTCTTTCTGAATATTCTTTGGCACATGTGTGTAAACCTCACCTTCCTGATCGTAGGTTTTGTGCTCTTCATAAATACCCCCGATGTTGGATTTTACATGACCATTGTAACGACTCCATTGGCCTATAACTTGTCCGTAAAGTTCTGTAAGGTCATCATAATTTTTACCATCTTCTTTGGTCCAATCAATAAGGTTAGGTACAATTCTTTTTAAGTTCTTGATGCCGTACATACTTGCCTTCATGGCATCATTACCTAAATCTTCAGATTGTGAACGTGGATCAATGGGGTTGCCGGTTTGACGACCATAGAAATGTACAGGGTCGCTGGCGCGATCAATAATCCACTTATTAAGTACGGCCTTCTCATCATCTGGAGTTCTAGCTTCAGGAATCCATTTGTAACCCCACATTACTGCGTATTTATCATACGGGCCAACTGCAGGATGCAGACTTACCCCTTTGTCTTCTGGTTGCGCTATGTAATTGAATCTTGCATAGTCCATGATAGAGGGGGCGGTTCCCATCTTCTTAGTAAAAGTTGCTGAGCGCAATGAATCTACGGGATAAGCATAGCTTGAGCCGAAGTTGTGAGGAAGTCCCAGGGTGTGTCCTACTTCGTGAGCAGACACGAAACGGATAAGTTCACCCATTACTTCGTCTTTGAATTTTACACCTCTTGCATCAGGGTTTACAGCAGAGGTTTGAATGAAATACCAGTTGCGCAAAAGATTCATCACATTATGATACCATCCGATATCACTTTCCAGAATTTCACCTGAGCGAGGATCATGTTCGCTAGGGCCATATGCATTTTGAATGTTGGATGAGAAGTAACGAATCACAGAATATCTCGCATCTTCAGGGCTCCAGTCAGGATCTTCATCAATACCAGGTGCATCTTTGGCGATAATAGCATTTTTAAATCCGGCTGCTTCAAATGCCACTTGCCAGTCTTCAATACCTTGCTTTAAATAGGGTCTCCATTTTTCGGGCGTTGCAGGGTCAATGTAGTATACAATTTGTTTTACAGGTTCAACCAATTCTCCTCTTTTGTATGCTTCTGGATCTTTTGGCTCTAGTCGCCACCTTTTAATGTATGTACGTGTAGTAGCTTTTTGTTCATCTAGACCATAATCAATCATACTGGTAGAAAAATAACCTACCCGTTGATCTAACAAACGGGGGGTCATCGGAACTTTTGGTAAAAGCAACATTGAGTTATTAATCTCCATTGAAATTGTATTGGTGGATGAATTAGATGGTGCCTCTGAAGCACGATATGTAATCACATTTCTTGCCTCAACATTTATAGGATAGCTTTTGATGTGCTCAATAAATGTGCGACTTTCATCTACCGTAGTTACTTTATATGTCTTTCTTCTGTTGTCATCAAGCCCAAGAGCAGGAACATCTTTACTAAATAGGCCGGTAACTTCAATTACTGCGCCATTGCCATCTTTAGACAGTGCCTGAATATCAAACGAGGAAATGATAGGCTCAAAATTAGAATTGCGAACTGAAATGGAGATCGGTAATGTATCGTTAGCCACATTGTTGTGTGAAACAACTCTCAGCAAAACCTTTTTGTCTTTCTTCTCCCATCTTACTACCTGGTTCCTGAGTTTTTCTCCTCCATAACCAATGCCCTGTGCTGTTTTAGCAATGCGCGTATTCAGCAACATCTCTCTTCCAAATAGTGAGTCGGGAATTTCATAATAATATTTGTCATCAATTTTATGAACAGTAAACAGCCCGTCATCAGACACCGCTTTTCCGGTAATAATTTTTTCATAGGGCTGAATGCCTCCCTTTTTATCGTTTGAAGTAGCTGGTGCCGGGGCAGCTTCTGCAGGTTTGGTTGGCTCCTTTTTCTTTTTTTGAGCCTGAACACCAAAAGGCATTACGAGCAGAAGGCTGAGCGCAATTAATACGGGTTTAATAAACTTAGTCATCATTACTTGGTTTAAATTACACAGCAATGTAGGTATTTGACTGGCAGAACAAAGTCTTGATATTACGTCAAAGGCTTTAAAAACTTTTGAAAGGAGATCAAAAGCAAAATGAATAAAATTGTAATTATAGGTGGGGGGTTAGCCGGATTAGTTTGCAGTATTCGTTTACTAAGAAAGGGGTTTCATTGCATTTTGATTGAAAAGAAAAAATATCCTTTTCATCGGGTGTGTGGCGAATACATTTCAAATGAAGTAAAGCCATTTCTGCAGCGAGAAAAATTATTTCCTTTTGAAGTGCAAACTGCAAACATTGATGAGTTTGAACTTTCGGCAAACAATGGTAAACGCGCAATACTACCGCTAGGCCAAGGAGGATTTGGGATAAGCAGGTATTATTTTGATAATTTCCTCTTTGATATCGCTATTACTGAAGGGCTTGAGTGCTTTCAGGAGGAGGCAATAGACATAAGATATACGAATAACGGTTTTGATGTAGCTACTGACAGACAAACTATTCATACCGATATTCTTATTTGCGCTCACGGCAAGAGGTCAAAAATAGATAAGCAACTCAATCGTGAATTTATAAATAAGCGTTCGCCATACCTTGGCGTTAAATACCACATTAAATATACACATCCTGTTAACAGGGTTTCTCTTCATAATTTTGATGAAGGTTACTGCGGGGTAAATGCAGTTGAAAATGGAGTTGTTAATTTGTGTTATCTGAGCCACAGGAATAACCTAAAAAAATTTAAAAATATTTCTGAAATGGAAGAGGCCATACTTTTTAAAAACCCACATCTAAGAGAAATTTTTAGCAATGCTGAATTTCTTTTTGATAAACCCGAAGTAATCAACGAAATATCTTTTGAAACAAAGGGGCCAATAGAAAAGCATTGTTTAATGGTTGGCGATGCAGCCGGAATGATTACCCCCCTTTCAGGCAACGGGATGGCAATGGCCATGCACTCTGCTTATGTATTAAGTGAGTGCATTGGCAAACATGCAAGGAAAACTGATTTTAAAAGACAGCATCTCGAAAGCGATTATGCACAAGCATGGAATCAATTATTTGCAAGAAGACTGGCAAGAGGCAGGCAAATACAAAATCTTTTTGGCAAAAAATTGCTATCAAATCTTAGTGTTAACCTCGCACTCTATTCTAAACCAATTGCACAAGTGCTAATCCGGCAAACTCATGGCAAAGAATTTTAATCAAATCATTGAAATGCCTGAATAATTCCAGTACTTTTTAGGAAGAGATAAACAAAAAATATGTTTAGGCTGGTTGATGAAAGCATATTCATCCACATGGCCCTTGAATAGTTTGCATTTTTTTCATCCCGATAGCAAGACCACATCCACCAAAGAAAATATAAAACTACAGGAAGCATACAAAACATGAATACCTGTAAGTAGTGATCAGAAAAATAAGTGAGCAGATAATAAGAAAACCCTACAACGGCAATCAGAAACATCAACACGGCAAAAACAAAAGTCTTTTTAACCCCGAGTGTAAGGCTTAAGGTTTTGTCCCCTCTTGATCCGTCTTCCTCGTGTTGATAAATTTGTGTAAGTGGGTAGTTTGCAAGCAACATCAAAGTGGTAAGCAGCGCGGGGGTAAGTATTCTTGGCTGTAAAACATTTTCAATACTGTATCCATTAATACCAATGTAGCACATCAGAAAGGTAAAAGCTCCTTGAAATACACCCGCTACAATCCAGCTTAGGTAAGGATATTTTTTTAATCGCAACCAGGGATGACTATAGGCTTTTGAAACAAGACCATAGATGAAAATCATAAATGCAAAAGTTGGGCTGATCTGATAAGCCCATATAACAGCTACGGAATCAAAAATCAAAGCCAGCCAATACAATCCGGGTTTTACCGGAGGAGGGTTCTTAAGTCCGCCAATGCTTTTTTTGTCTTTGTCGAAATAGCTGTTGTAACCATTACTGGCTGGGTACAAAAAGAAATGAACGATCAGGAAGGTCCAAAGTAAATTAGTCTGCGTAAAATTGGGAGAAATGGCCAGGCTGAATAAAAATACCGGGAGTAAAAAGTAGGAGAAATGTATGCGAAGATGTAGCCAGGAGGAAAGAGAAAACATAATCATTTAAGTTTAGAACAAGATATTACTTTTTAGGGTTAATGAACAGTATGTCTGTATTTATAAATGCCTTGGGTACTGCCACGCCAGCGAATTGTTTTGAACAAGAACGCATTGCTGAGTTTATGGTACAAGCCATGAATTTAAATCATAACGATGCAAGAAAATTAAAGACTATTCATAAAGCAAGTGGCATTAAATTTCGACATTCTGTTATTGACGATTACGGCAAAGAGAAAAATTTCAGTTTTTATAATCAAGATCAAAAAACCGGATTTTCTCCTTCAACCGCAAAAAGAATGGAGCTTTACCGTAAACATGCAGCAAAGCTTAGTTATAATGCGGCAAAATCTTGTTTGGAAAATTCTGAGATATCAAATGAAGATATTACACACTTAATTTGTGTGAGTTGCACAGGCATGTATGCACCCGGCTTGGATATTGACTTGCTCAACTTATTAAAGTTGAATAGCCATGTGAACAGAACAAGTATAAATTTCATGGGATGTTATGCTGCTATTAATGCCATTAAACTGGGCCATGCTATTTGCAAAGCGGAAGAAGAAGCGAAAGTGCTCATTGTTTGCACTGAGTTATGCAGCATTCACTTTCAAAATGATAATACAGAAGATAATTTATTGGCAAATGCATTGTTTGCAGATGGAGCAGCGGCATTATTGCTTTCGTCAAAGTTAACAGCAAGTACAAGATTAAAGCTTGATAGTTTTTACAATGAGATTGCTGCTGATAGCGCAAATGATATGGCCTGGCAAATTGGAGATTCTGGTTTTGAAATGAAGTTATCCGCTTATGTGCCTAAAATTATTGGCAATGGCATAAGTAGGTTTATCAATAATTTGAAATCCCAAAATGGAATCGCTAATCAAAAGATTGATTTCTATGCTATTCATCCCGGAGGAAAGAAAATTCTTGAGAGCATTGAAGGTGCAATGCACTTAACTAAAGAGGATAATAAACACGCATACCAGGTTCTTGAAAAATATGGCAATATGTCATCGCCAACAATCTTGTTTGTGCTCAATTTGCTTGTCGAAAATCTTAAAGAAGTAGAGCGAGATAAAAATGTGCTCTGTCTTGCATTTGGCCCTGGTCTCACACTTGAAAGCATGATACTTAAAACGGTTTGAACACATGAGCAAATTCAACCAGCGGTC
>CAZVFM010000012.1:0-23835 GCA_964626095.1 uncultured Roseivirgaceae bacterium
TAAAAGGAATTTCAATTTCTTTTTTCACGTCCCTGATTTGTAAATCAAATACTCCCACATAATTGTTCTTACCTTTAGCATTTATGCTTTTCGATTGCAAACTAATAACAGGAAATTGATCGATGTGAAAATATTGTCTGCCTAGCAAGTGTTTATCACGAAGCTTGATGCCGGTATTAATAGAGGCCGGATTTGCAGTGCCTTCGATTTTGCAATTGGCAAGCTTCTTTGCATCCCATTGAATATCATATTCCCAATCACTGATGGTACCCTCAACCGTAATGCCTGCATTTTTAATTTGAAAGCGGACGGGCTCAACTCCCTTTTCAATATTCGCATTGAAATGCCAGGGAAGAATCAGCAAAAATATGAGTGAAATTAGTTTCATCAGTTAGAGTGTTAAGAGGTAGGCAATCAAAGCATCTTTCTCAGCTTTGTTTAAATCCATACCAAACTCATGACCGGGTACGGATTTTGTTTTTACATTATGTGGCTTGAATCCGGTAGGTACATAATCATCTTGCAGTCTGGCAGGGTCGAACAAATCTTCAAGCTTAGCCAGTGAGGCATCATGCAAAAATGGACCGCGGTACCAAAGCCCCAGCAAAGAAGGAATTTTATAGTAGCCTGTTCCTCTTCGTGTGTTCATTGTATAGCCTGGGTCAGTGCCGACTGAAATATCGAAGATGTCGTACTTGCTGTAATGCGCTTCAGGAATTTCAAAGCCATCGGCAGGGGTGAGTTTGTTGTTAGTAAAAAACGGAGGGGTATGACAAGTGACACATCCTTGCTCAGCAAAAATGATCTTGCCTTTTTCACTCAGCGCACTGGGCTTATTCGGATTTTCAGGTGGAGTGAGCGAATACACATACTTGGCAATAGCAAGCAGTTGTTCTTCTGAATGTCTGTCATATGTTCCGGGAAAAATGATGGGCTTTCCGTTGTACAATCTTTCTCGGGTCAAACCGATGGGGTTATAATCACCATAGAAATTTAAAAAGTCTAATGACTGGTTCATGGCGATGTAGCGCATCATGTCTTCGATGTTTCGATGCTGACTAAGGCCACCATGATCTAAATACTTCCTGTCTTTTACACCAATTAAATTAGGTGCTTGCGGAGGATACAAAATGCTGGTGCCCTGCCTGCCAAAGGCGCCTTCAGGAACAGCTTTGTATGCCTTAATAATTTCTGCCTTTCCGCTGGCCAGTAGTTTTCCATGTGGGTCACCCTCCACCCATGGACTGCTAAATAAAAAACTGGTGATGCCTTGCACAGCTCTTTCTGGTGCGCCATCTGATTCCAGTGCATAAGCAAATCCCTTATCGCCCGACCAATTGCCTTGCGCGCCTTTTATCAATGATCCATCATCCATTACCCGGGTATGGCACATGGCACAGGATAAATTGCCTAGATACACTTTTCCTTTGCCAGCCACTACCCATTGCGCAAAGGGGAAGATACCATCAGGTGTAATGCGCATATCCGAATAAGTATAAAATTCCCGGTCTCTTACATGCCTTGTACTGATGACGGCACCCACTGTATCGATGGGATAATCAAATAATAATTCACCGGCTTTGATCCAATCTTCTTCGGTTTTGAGTTGAGAGGCGTCAAATACAATTTGTGCATCTTGCTCGTGCAACCATTCCCAGTAACCTTCTGGTTCATAATCGGGATGATAAACCGGGTAGGTTTTATAGATTACCCGCTCGGGCAATGCATAATAGAATTCTTCTGTAACCGGCTCTACAGAATAATCCGGGTTAGCATTAGGCAATTCCCAATTCTTCAGGGCTTCGTTTGTCCAAATGCGTGGAATGTCAGGCCAATTTTGTTGTAAGTGCTCAATAAATGAAAAACTGAGTATTGCCAGACCCAGTAATGTTATCATTTTAATACTGACAGATGGCTTCATATACTTTGTTGAGTTATCTTGTGGCTAATGTCGTCTTATTTAAACAATCACGCATCACATCATGATGTGATACGATTCACGCTTCACGAATAAATTTTTTAAGGTAATTGCCAGCCTTGCTGTCTAACCTGATGTTTTTTACAACTTCCTGTTCAAAAAAATCTGTGCTACTTTTTTCTTTTTTCGGTTTTGCGATTTTGTTTGTACTGCGCAGAAAATATTCTTTTGATTTGGAATGATACAGTAAATGAAAACTATGGTCGAAATCCCGCTTAACAGGTTTTAGTTCATAAATGCGGCTGTAATCTCCTTGTTCAAGTTGCGCTTTGAAATTATCTGGTTGTGCAATTACCGTAAGTGCATCAAGTTCATCATAATCAAACCAGGTGTTATCTGTTTCGCAAAAAGGTCTGCTTACCCGATCTCTGAAATTAAATGGAAGCGCACTGAAATATAAACTGGCTTCTACAATCCAGAAAATATGCAAACCCAATCCATTAAAACGTAAATCAACAATATCCCAGGTGCCCACTGTAGCAATTTGATTATGATAGTGCCACATCAAATCAGGTCTGATAAGTAAATTTGGAAAAAACTTTTCTTCGAACAGTTCAATGTATGCTTTAGCAAAATCTGTTTTAATCACTATTTCATTATGGCGCAGCACCAGATCCATCCAAACTGCCCAATGTACATAAAGAAAAACGATGGCGCTGATAGTGCCTAAAATTCCTGCCAGCTCTTTACTTCTGATTTTTCCATAAAAAACTACAAACAGGCTATCAACCCTTGCCATGAAAATGAGAATAAATATATAAGGTAAGAAGCCAAGGAAAAACTCAGGCATATGAATCAAGGAATAGCTATAGGCATAAGCCCAGCTCATACAAAAGGGTATACCTACAAAGAGGTAAACAAGCAGTGCACGACTTTCCCATTTACCGGAAGGTTGATAATAAACCGTATCAGACAAGTTTTTCATTAATGGCTTTACTTACCGCTTCGGTTTGCGAGTGCACCTGCAGCTTTTCATAAATCTTTTTGATATGCGTTCTTACTGTATCGATACTGATTTCAAACTGTGCGGCAATCATCTTATAGCTATTGCCTTCGCTAAGTGAAGTAAGGATTTCTTTTTCACGGGCTGTTAATTGATAGGGATTGGTAACACCAGGTTTACGCATAGATTCAATTACCATGCGCGCAATACTGGGCGACATAGGTGCACCGCCTTGCAGAGCTTCATCAATGGAATCAAAAAGTTTACTTGAGATATGTTTCTTCAAAAGGTATCCGCTGGCGCCAGATTGTAATGCTTCAAATACATGTACATTATCATCAAATACAGTGAGCATAATGATGGGTACTTCATTATTTATTTTTCGGATTTGCTTCACCGCCTCAATGCCAGTCATACCAGGCATATCGATGTCCATGAGGATAATATCCGGGTTTTGTTCTTTAACCTGTGCAGTAGCCGAGACCACATTGTCATAGGCAGCGCTTACAGTATAATTCGTGTTGGATGAAATCAAACTGCAAAGGCTTTCTCTTAACAGGGTGTTGTCTTCAAATATGAGTGTATTCACAGGCATCTTCAAAATTTGAATAAAGTAAACCAGTAATTAATGTTTAGCAAATACCCCAATCATGTGATGGGTATTTCCAGGCTAATGCTTGTACCCTGTCCCTTGAAGCTGTTACGCCTTATTTTGCCGCCAATACTTTGCGCACGTTGCTCCATGTTTTTTAAGCCATTGCCTGCTGTAATTTCGGCAGGATCAAAGCCCTTTCCATCATCTTTGATGAGTAAGTTGAGATGCTCGTTTTCAGCGCTAAGTACTATTTCAATATGCTTGCCTTCGCTGTACTTGGCTGCATTGTTAATACTCTCTTTGAAAATCAGAAATAGGTTTTTTCTTTTTTCAATGTTGAGATAGGTATTATTAATATCGCCTACTTCCTGAAAGGAATAATTGATGTTTTTAGGTTCAAGAATTTCTGCGGCAAACTCTTTCATTTTAATCAGCACTTGGGAAAGAGAATCATTGTTTGGATTGATTGACCATACTATGTCTGACATATTATCCATCATTTTTGCTGATTGTTCTTGAATACGCTGAAATTGATGCTTCGCTTCGGCATGTCCATTATTAAGCGCCATTTGGCTGATAATATTAATACTCGATAAAGTAGAACCTAAATCATCGTGCAGGTCTTGTGCTATCTGGCTGCGCATTTTCTCTAGCTCAAGTTGTCTGCGGGTGCGATTAAGTACCCGATACCTGTTTACAAGCACCACACTTATTATAACTACCGAGAGTAAAGCGATAATAATGAGGGTTTGGAAGGCCCTTTGGCGTTCTAATTCAGCGCTTTGTAATTCTTGTTCCGCCTTGAGTAAAGCAATTTCTGTTTCTTTTTTTTCAGACTCATATTTAGTCGCCAATTCGTTTAGTTTCATTTTTAAGTTCTTACTTTCCAGCGAATCGGTCAGCACCATTTGGTTTTCCAATGCCGTATAAGCCTCCTTGTGTTTTCCTTGTTTAAGATAAAGCTCTTTAAGAAATGTATAAGCGTTGAGTTCACTTTTTAAGTCCTGCGATTCTTTGGCTTGTTCAACACCTAGCAGCAAATTGATTGAGGCTTTATCAAATTGTCCTTGTTCAGTATACAGGCGGCCTATCTCAGCAAGGATAAAAGCCATGTGTGTTTTTAATCCGGCTTGGGTTAATATGCGTTTCGCTTCTTCAAAATTTCTAAGTGCTTCATGGGTATTATTTTGTTTTTGAAAAATCTTGCCCATGTTGACATAATTCATCGCCACCTCGGTGGGTAGATTAAGTGATTCATTTATTTTCAGTGCATCCTGTAAAAGCGCGAGTGCTTCATTTAATCGACCTGTGTCCATATATACATTGGCTATGTTGTTTTGCACCGTAGCAGTACCGCGCTTATCGCCTCTTTTCTTTCTACCCTCCAGCGATTTATCAAAGTATAAAATGGCTTTATCGTAATCTTTTTGATCATAGAATATATTTCCTAAAGAATTGTGACAAAATGAAATACCCATTTCATGCGGTATGGATTCAAAAAGTTCGAGTGCTTTAAAAACGGATTCAATGGTTTTATTAACATCCCCAATTTTTTTGTACACGTTGGATATGTTCAGATAATTTCCAGCCATGTTATCCGTACCCAAAGCAGCTTTGTCAATATTTCCAACTGTAGCATATGCATCTAATGCTTCTGTATAATTTCCCAAGTTAAAATTGTACAGTCCGTAGCTGGAGTAAAAGCTTGATTTGAATTTCTGATCTGCTTTATTGGCGTCCAGGTATTCGCGGGCTTTACTGAAATAATAGTCGGAACTATCAAGTGTGCCAGTATTCGAGTAAATAACAGCCAGGCGAACACAGGCTGTGCCCAGCCACCGACCCTGAACGTGATCTTCTGATATTTTAATACACTTCTGATAATAGCTTTTCGAAAGCTTACTGTCCATGCGTTCAAACTCGATACCCAGATTAAGAAGTGTTTTAGCGTGGGTTGAATCGTACTTGTTTTGATTCACAATAGTAAGCATGCTGTCGATTCTCTCCTGCGAGAACACACTTGTGTGTAACAGAATACAAAGGCAAGCTAAAAATCGACTCATAAGTAAGTTTAAGGAATGGAAGTTACGACTTTTAGATAATATAGAACGAAAATACTGCTGTCAACATAAGGCTTTTTCAAAGTCGGAAATAGAAAAAATTCTTTTTCAGATAATGTGTATTGGCAGAATACAACACTAAGGTATATTCCTGATTTTCTTTAGTTTTGCGCATACTTGTACAATGGCTAAGAATACTTACAAATCCAGCAACTTCAAACAAGGCAACAAGAAAGGCAATGATAAGGGTGGCTTCAGCTTTGGTTTAGGATTTTTCAAAGATCCTCGTTTTCACCTGGCATTAGGCTTTTTTCTGCTCATCACCTCATTATATATGTTTACGGCATGCGTATCTTACCTGTTTACAGGAAGGGCCGATCATAGTGTGGTAGAAGCCTGGACTGAGATAAGCATTATGGATTCAGGTCGCGAGGCCGAAAACTGGCTCGGATTGTATGGGGCCATAATGTCACACTTTTTGATTTTCAGATGGTTTGGAGTAGCCGCATTTTTTATTCCTCCTTTTCTATTTCTTCTGGGATTCAAACTTGTGTTTAAGCGAGCCTTAGTACAGCTCATTTCTGCATTGACTTTTGTATTGTTTTCACTGGTGTGGATAAGTTTACTGATGGGTTCTGTTACATTAAGTACAGAAGAAATAAATCAATGGAGCTTCTTGAGTGGAGGCTTAGGTTATAGTCTGGCTACGATTATTGAAAGCATGCTGGGTTGGGGCACTTATATGCTACTCATTCTTTCATTGTTTGTTTTCATCATATACTTTTTTAATGTAACGGCAATCCGAGCATTTCAACCGCAAGACCCTAAACCTATGGGTAATGCGGCTTTAGATATTGAGATGGAAAATGCGTACATAGATGATCGTGATAACTGGAAAGAAAAACTTGAAACAGAAGCGGGAGTAGTGCCAACAGCAACTAACGAAGATGCTAGGGAAGAACTTGAAATAGAAAAAGAAGTATTGAATGAGCCCCTTGCGCTTGAATTTGATAAAGAACAAACAAAGCCTGTAAAGCAACAAGTTAAAGAAGAGCCTGCCTTTTCAGTGGAAGAAGTAAAGACAGAAGAAAAGGTAGTAGAGAAACAGGAACTTTATGACCCTACGCTCGACTTACGTTCGTATAAGTTTCCTCCCATCGATTTACTTGACGAATTTGATACAGGCAAGGTACAGGTAACAAAGGAAGAACTCGAAGAGAATAAAGACCGGATTGTTGCAACCCTGCAAAATTTTAAGATTGGCATTCAAAGCATCAAAGCAACCATTGGCCCTACTGTAACTTTGTATGAAATTGTTCCGGATGCGGGCATCAAAATCTCTCGCATTAAAAATCTGGAAGACGATATCGCGCTTAGTTTAGCAGCATTGGGCATTCGTATCATTGCCCCAATTCCCGGCAGGGGAACCATAGGTATAGAAGTACCGAATAAAAATAGAGAAATGGTGGGTGTCCGTTCTGTGCTTACGACTGAGAAGTTCATGAAATCTGATAAGGAGCTCCCGGTTGTGTTGGGTAAAACGGTTTCAAATGAAGTCTACGTTGTTGACCTTACCAAAATGCCTCACTTGTTGGTGGCAGGTGCAACAGGTCAGGGTAAATCTGTAGGCTTAAATATATTATTAACCTCATTACTTTATAAGAAGCATCCCTCTCAACTTAAATTTGTCTTGGTCGATCCTAAGAAAGTGGAGATGTCATTGTACAGCAAACTGGAGAGACATTTTCTGGCGAAACTTCCTAATTCCGAAGAGGCCATCATAACCGATACACGCAAAGTCGTGCATACCCTTAACTCTTTATGTATTGAGATGGAGAATCGCTACGAGATGTTGAAAGATGCCGGAGCGAAGAATCTTAAAGAGTACAATACCAAGTTCATTGCGCGTAAACTAAATCCAAAGGAAGGTCATCGTTTTCTGCCTTATATAGTGGTGGTAATTGATGAGTTGGCCGATTTAATGATGACAGCCGGTAAAGAAGTGGAAACTCCTATTGCACGTTTGGCGCAATTGGCCCGTGCCATTGGTATTCACTTAGTGGTTGCTACACAAAGACCATCGGTAAACGTTATTACGGGTGTAATCAAGGCCAACTTCCCGGCAAGGATTTCGTTCCGTGTAACTTCCAAAGTTGACTCAAGAACTATTTTGGATACAGGTGGAGCAGATCAACTCATCGGTATGGGCGATATGCTGCTCTCAGCAGGATCTGAAGTACTTAGACTACAGTGTCCGTTCGTGGATACAGCTGAAGTTGAACGCGTTTGCGATTATATTGCCGAACAAAGAGGGTACGATTCTGCTTATTTGTTACCTGAATTTGAGGACGATGAAAGCGGAGCTACCACCGTTGACTTAAGTCAGCGTGATGCACTTTTTGAAGATGCTGCCCGCTTAATTGTACTGCATCAGCAAGGAAGTACTTCCTTAATCCAGCGAAAGCTTAAGCTAGGCTATAACCGGGCAGGCCGATTGATTGACCAGCTCGAAGCTGCCGGAATAGTGGGGGCATTTGAAGGAAGCAAGGCAAGAGAAGTATTAATTAAGGATGAAATGAGTTTGGAACAATTATTGAACACTTTGAAAGAAAAACACAGTCAATCATAATACATTACTACTAAAATGAAGAATTTAATGATTTTGGCGATTTTAGCCCTTTTTTCAACATCGCTTCTGGCTCAAAGCACCTACGATCCCAAGGCCCTCGAGATATTAGAGGCCATGAGCAGTAGATACAAGGCCATCCCGGCTTTTACGGCAACAATAAAATCTTCCCTCTTAAATGAAACCGAAGGGATCAAAGAGGAAAGCACTGGAGATATTACTGTAAAAGGCCAGAAATACTACCTGACAATGGAAGATCAGGTGATTATCAATGATGGTAAAACCGTTTGGACCTACCTTTCAGCGGCCAATGAAGTAAATATTGATAACTATTATGCCGATGAGGATGAGGTTAGCCCCACTAAAATATATGATGCTTATAAAAAAGGCCATAAGTACCTTTATATAGGTGAGGCCAATGAAGGCGGAACTACCTGTCATGTTGTTGACTTAAGTCCGGAAAAACGTGATGCCCAGTTTTTCAGGATAAGAATGAATATTTCTAAGAAAGACAGTAGCCTGATAAGTTGGACCATGTACGATAAAACAGGTAACAAATACACATATCTTATTGCCAGGTTTACACCTAACTCAAAAATTGAGGATAGCTTCTTTAGTTTTGATTCGAAAAAGTATCCGGGTGTAGAGGTCATTGATCTTAGATAATCAATAACAAGTAAACAATACATGAAGCCGCTTAACGCGGCTTTTCTTATTTTTAGGCAATGAACAGATCGCAACTAATTGCAACAATACGTTCCAAGCAATCCTACCTCTGTGTAGGGTTAGATACAGACTTGAAGAAGATACCCCGGCACCTGTTGAATGAAGTTGATCCGGTTTTTGAATTCAACAAACAAATCATTGATACCACATATAAATATGCAGTTGCATATAAGCCCAATATTGCATTTTATGAAGCACTTGGTTTGAAGGGCTGGGAAAGTTTACAGAAAACCCTGGACTACATACCCAAAGAATGCTTTTCCATAGCCGATGCCAAGCGCGGAGATATTGGCAATACTTCATCACTATACGCCATCGCTTTTTTTGAGCAAATGGACTTTGACGCCATTACAGTAGCCCCTTACATGGGCGAGGACTCTATAAAACCGTTTCTTGAATTCAGAAACAAATGGGTGATTGTTCTTGCGCATACATCCAATGCCGGTAGTGCCGATTTTCAGACCATGATAAATAAGCAAACAGGAAAATTATTGTATGAAGAGGTGATGACTAAAGCAATGAACTGGGGCACACCAGAGAACTTGATGTTTGTTGTAGGGGCTACACAGGCGAATAAAATTACTGATATTAGAAAACTGGCCCCTCATCATTTCTTTTTGGTGCCGGGAGTAGGCGCACAAGGTGGCGATTTGAAGGCCGTCTCTAAAGCCGGACTAACAAAGGAATGTGGTTTGTTGGTGAATTCATCAAGAGGAATTATTTATGCTTCATCTGAAAAAGATTTTGCAATTAAAGCAGGAAATACTGCGAGAAATATTCAGATGGAGATGGAGGAATACATGAATAATGCCTAGTTAATTTTTATTGCTTTAAATTCCGGACTATATTATACATGACCGAAGCCTTTCTTCATTATATCTGGCAATTTCAATACTTCAGCAAAACTGATTTGTATACAACATCAGGCGAGGCGATTAATATTCTTCATCCGGGATTACTCAATAGTAATGCCGGACCTGATTTTGAACAGTCGCGTATTCGTATTGCAGAAGTGGATTGGGTGGGTAGTGTAGAAATCCACATCAACTCCGAAGGATGGAACGAACATAAGCACGAACATGATCTTGCGTATGAAAACGTGATTCTGCATGTGGTCTGGGAAAACAAAAAACCAATTGTACGCAAAGACGGTTCTCAATTGCCAACGCTTGTATTGAAGCACAGGGTGGATGAAAAATTGTATGGAGCTTACCTGAAGATCATTCGCAGCCCGGGTGATATTCCTTGTGAAAATCAATTAAAATCTGTCGCTGCTATTACAAAGGTCTCCATGTTAGAAAAAGTAACAGCCGCCCGGCTTCAGCTTAAGTCGAATGAATTAAAGTCTTTATTTGAGAAAAACCTGAACGACTGGGAAGAGACTGCGTACCAGGCCTTGGCGGCTAATTTTGGATTTAAAGTAAATAAAGAGGCATTTGCACGCATGGCAATGGTCTTGCCGTACAAAATCATAAAGAAACATATCGATAAACAAATTCAGGTTGAGGCACTTTTATTGGGTATGTCGGGTCTTCTGCCTGAAGAAAATAAAGATGAATACCTGAAGGAATTACAAAGAGAATTCAAGTTATTAAGTCACAAATATAACTTGATAGAAAAACAACTTAACCCAGCACAATGGAGATTGCTGCGTTTACGTCCTTCAAACTTTCCTTCCTTACGTTTAATGCAGTTTGCGGCACTTTTACAATCATTTGGACCCTTGTTTAATGGATTCACGGAGTTTGCGGACAGCACTACACTTATCAAAAACTTAAGTGTAAAGCAATCAGCTTATTGGCGGTTGCACTATTTACCCAACAAAAGGTCTGCAAAAACATTACCGGGACTGGGAAAGGCAAGCGTTGAAAATATTATTATCAACACAATTGTTCCATTACTTGTGCTTTATGGAAAATCAAGAGACGAACAGGCTTATGTTGATAAAGCGATTGATCTACTGCAAAAGCTAAAGGCTGAGGATAATCGCATTGTTCGCAGATGGGAGGAGTTAAATTGGAATGTTAAAAGTGCATTTGATTCACAAGCATTAATAGGACTCTATAACAATTACTGTTTAAAACGCAGGTGCCTGCAATGCAATATTGGCAGCAGCCTGGTACGACCCTGATATGTTTTTCATCGGTTTACTGGTATGTATTCTTCTGATTCTCCTGCTGTATCGTTACAAGGGAAGGGGATCGGTAAAATTTTTTCTTGCTGCCTTGACTATTAAATTATCTGCTGGTCTCTTCATCGGGTATTTATACAGCAACTATTATCCAATGGGCGGGGATACTTTTAGTTTCTTTGAGTCCTCACTGCAATGGAGTAAAGTGGCAAGAGAAAGGCCATTCGAGTATTTGCAATCACTTCTCGGCTTTGAGCAATTCAAGTTTAATCTTCAGGAACTCTCGTATGGAAGATACGATCGCGCTCTACCTCTGATTAAATTGCTTAGTGTTTTTAATTTGATAACCGGAGATAATTACTGGCTTGGTGCTTGTTTGTTTTCTTTGATCTCATTTGCAGCATCCTGGTTTTTGTATGTAAACACCATTAATCATTTTGTGCTAAACAAATTGGCCGTTTGGCTGGCACTATTTGCATGGCCAAGTTCCGCCTTGTGGACTTCAGGATTAACCAAGGACAGTCTGGCCTTTGCTTGTTTGAGTTTACTTTTTGCCTTTATGCTCCGCCTCTATTTTAGTAAAAGAACTGGGCCAGGCCTGGTATTGCTTTCGATTATTGCTTTATGGATTTTATGGCTGCTTAAATACTACTATGCCGCGCTATTTGTTGTATTCTTTTTTCCTCTGATTGGAGTGGTTAAAATAGGGACCATCAAAAGATGGTCATTACAGAAACAGAATATTGTATACATGATTTTTATAGTTGTCCTTCCACTGGGGTTATCTATGCTACATCCCAATTTGTTTTTTAATCGTTTGCCTCTCGTAATTCATGAAAACTACCATGCGTTTATTCTGCTCTCTTCAGAATCTGGCGCCATGCATTACCCATCTTTGCAACCCAACTGGACTAGTGTGTTTTTGAATAGTCCGAAAGCCCTGATGACCGGATTGTTTATGCCTCTTTTACCGGAAGCAGGGAATGGTTTACGTTGGCTGGTGCTTATTGAGAATTATTTATTTATCATTTTTATGTTAAGCGCTTTTGTCAGCATTTCTAAATTATTTAAGCATGAACATGCATTACTTATGTTCTCGTTACTTGGTTATGCACTTGTTTTGGCTACCTTTCTCGCGCTATCCAGCCCCAACTACGGTACATTGTTAAGATTTAAAATTGGGTTTATGCCTTTCCTGCTGATTCTTGTATTAACCGCCTCACCACTTTTTAGCAAATTTTCTAAATACATTGCACGGAAGATACCTGGGCTTGCATAGAAGGGTGCAGCACTTAACTTTGTTCATCATTTGATTTAGAAATTCATGGATAATCCTGTAATGATTTTTGGTGCTAACTATCTTGGAAGAGCAGCGAAAGAAATTTTTGAAAGTAATAAGGTTGTAGTGTATGGTTTTCTTGACGATAATAAATCATTGCACAAGCTAGAGATTGATGAGGTGGTAGTAATGGGGGCGACTGATGATGACGGCTTCTTGAAATTTATAGGTAAGAAATGTGAAGCTTTTGTGGCTTCAGATGATAACCGGGAACGCAAGACGCTTGTCAATATGCTCATTGAGCGAAGGAAAGTAATGCCTGTAAATGCAGTACATCAAACCGCCTATGTATCTACGAGTGCGCATATTGGTCATGGTAATTTTATTGATATGGGCGTAAAGATTGGCCATGCTACTCAACTGAGTAATCATTGTATTGTGCATGCCGGGGCGATAGTCAGCACTGGTGCTGTACTGGGTAATTTTGTACAGGTTGGTGCAGGAAGTATTATTAATGCAGAGGCAAAAATTGAAAATGAAGTTTTTATAGGCTCGGGTGTAGTTATAGTAGGCGGTGTTACTATCGGTAAAGGTGCACGAATAGGTGCAGGTTCGGTAGTCATTTCATCTGTAAATCCGGGAGAGACGGTTTTTGGAAATCCCGCAAAAAAAGTAAGCAACTGATTGATGTCTAAAATTTCTGAGACCGACCTTGTCTTAAATACTGATGGTAGCGTTTACCATCTCAATTTGTTTCCTAAACATATTGCCGATTATGTGATTGCAGTAGGCGATCCGAACAGGGTGTATAAAGTAAGTCAGTATTTTGATAAAATAGAATTTGAGATGAACAAGCGTGAGTTCATCACTCACGTTGGAAAATACAAGGGAACAAGAATCACAGTTATTAGTACCGGCATTGGTACGGATAACGTAGAGATTTTCTTCAACGAACTGGATGCCTTGGTCAATATTGATTTAAAAAACAGAGAGCCTAAAGCAAGAAAGAAAAAACTCCGGGTAATTCGCATAGGTACATCTGGGGCTTTGCAGGAAGACATACCATTAGGGTCTCACCTGATTTCAAATTATGCAGTGGGCTTTGATAACCTCATGAATTTTTACAAGTTGCCTGCGACAAAAATAGAAAATGAAATCTCCGAAGGCATAACGAAATCTTGCAAACTTGATTTTGTTCCATACACAGTAAAGGGATCAGACGAACTCAGGCAACAACTGGGAGGAGATATGATTGAAGGCAATACAGTTACTTGTCCTGGTTTTTATGCACCGCAAGGAAGGGTACTGAGAATTCCCACAAAATATCCTCACTTACTTGATGATTTGAATACTTTTCATCATAAAGATATTTGGCTAACTAATTTTGAGATGGAAACCGCTGCTTACTACGCCTTCGGTCGCTTACTTGGGCACGAAGTAGCAAGTACAAATGCAATTATTGCCAATCGCATAAAGAAAAAGTTTTCCAAAGATCCGCACAAAGCAGAAGAATCGCTCATCAGAAAAGTACTGGATAGCCTGTAATTAAATAGGCTGAGCACTCTCCATCCGAAGGATATGACGACCTGCGGTATAGGGGTCATCGTTATAAAACCCAGACAAAATTCTGTGGGTGATCTGTTCAATGATCAACTCCTCGTCCGTCTTGCCGGTTTTACCCCTCCAGAATACCCTGTTGGGGTGTCTTTTCATATCCTCCACATAAGCCCTTGCGTGTGCGTACTGATCTTCAGTAAAACTGATGGTAAAGCAGGTTTTAACAAATTTTTGCATACGATTCATCATGATGTTTGTTAAACAATAGATATGCCAGAAGAAATCTGCGAAATTTTAAATATTTTAAACTTTTTATTCAAACCTTTGACCGTTAGCGGGCAAAGTTGTCCACAATCGGGATAAATTTGTCGTTCTGTTTGTTACACAATTACCCCCACAATTTTAGAGGAGATTACGAAGATGAGAGACCATGAAGTTTATACCCTTTCCAATGGGATCAGGATAGTTCACAAGCAGGTAGTAAACACCCATATCGTGCATTGTGGCATTTTTTTGGATATTGGCAGTAGGGACGAAAGCCCCAAAGACCAAGGCATAGCCCATTTTTGGGAACACATGGCTTTTAAGGGTACACACAAAAGAAAATCGTACCACATACTCAATCGCATTGATTCAGTTGGGGGTGAGCTCAACGCGTTTACCGATAAAGAAAAAATTGTCTTTCATGCCTCCGTGCGTGATGATTATTTCGAGAAGGCGTTTGAATTGTTGGCTGATATAACTTTCGATTCTATTTTCCCTTCCAGGCAAATAGAGAAGGAGCGCAATGTTATTCTTGAAGAAATGGCCATGTACCAGGATGACCCTGACGATACTTTGTATGATGAGTTTGATAATTTAGTATTCAGCAATCACCCATTAGGAAGAAATATTCTCGGTACACCAGCTACGGTTAAGTCGTTCAGGCGAAAAGATTTTAAAGCATTTATTCGTAAGCACATCAATACCAATCGTGTGGTGTTTTCTTCTGTCGGATGTATGGATATGGAGACAGTTATACGCTATGCAGAAAAATACCTTGCGCCAGTTCCAAAACTGAAGTCAAGAGTAAATCGAAGTAAATTCACCCATTACAAACCAAAGGAGATTGAACTGTCACGCGATGTCAAGCAGGCAAGGTGTGCCATAGGCCGAAGTGCTTATCACCTAAAGCACAGCAAGCGAATTCCTTTTTATATGTTGGTGAATATATTGGGCGGACCCTATATGAATTCAAGGTTGAATCTCAGCCTTCGCGAGAAAAGGGGATATGTGTATTCTGTTGAAGCTTATTATACGCCATATACCGACACCGGCATATTCGGAATTTATTTTGGTACAGAGCCCGGTCATTTAGAGAAAAGCATTCATTTAATTCAAAATGAAATGCAAAAACTAATTGACAAACCCTTGGGCTTAAAACAACTGGCAGCTGCCAAAGCACAATTCAAAGGGCAGCTTGCTTTGATGGAAGAAAATAATAATGGACTGATGCTGATGATGGGACGTAGCTTACTTGATTTAAACAGAATTACTTCATTTGAAAAAGTACATCAAAGGGTGATGGAGACCTCATCGAAAGAACTGGCAGAGGTTGCATCGGTAATGTTCAATACAGATAAGCTCAGCAGGTTGAGAATGCTACCTAACAACTGATTTTATTATTTTTGTTTATCTGTTTAAAAAGCACGATAATCGTAGAGCGAAATCTGTAATTCATGGAGTTCATACATCCTGACATTCAACAATACGCTGAAGCACATACTGAACCGGAATCTTCTCTTCTCCAAAAAATAAACCGGGAAACATATACTAATATACTAAGGCCTCGCATGCTATCGGGTCATATGCAGGGGCGCATACTATCAATAATAAGTCACATGATTTCTCCTAGGCGTATCCTTGAAATAGGTACCTACACCGGGTATTCTGCATTATGTATGGCCGAGGGTTTACAAAAGGGAGGGAACTTAGTAACTTTGGATATTAATGAGGAGTTGGAAGAAAGGGTGAGGGGTTATTTCAGTACCTCGGCTTATGCCAGTCAAATTGATTATCGCATAGGCAATGCCCTTGAAATTATTCCTCGATTAAATGGTCCATTTGATTTGGTCTTTATCGATGCGGATAAAGAAAACTATGAAAGGTATTTCGATCTCGTGATTGATAAAGTAAGCACAGGGGGCATCATTATTGCAGACAATGTACTATGGAGTGGGAAAATAATAGAACAACAAAAAAAACAAGACAAAGATACCGAAGCGATAAAAGCTTTTAATCACAAAGTGCATACCGATGAGCGTATACAAAACGTTCTCTTTCCGGTACGTGATGGATTAATGGTAATGCGAAAAACAACATGATGAAATTTTTTAAACTTTTACCTGTGTTTACATTTTTTGCTGTAGCGGTTTATGCACAGTCTCCACAGGTGCCTCAGAAGATGCAAATCGGAGGGATAACCTTAGTGATTAAAGACGATGCACGAAAGGAAATTCAAAAAGATGTAGATGCGCTCACCCAAAGTCCGCGTTACTTTAACATTAAAGTTGAACGCGCCAAAACGTATTTCCCTATTATCGAAAAGGTATTTAAGGAAGAACGAGTGCCTGATGAAATAAAATATCTTGTGCTACAAGAAAGTGCACTTATTGCTGATGCAGTTTCAGTTTCTGATGCGGTAGGCTTCTGGCAATTCAAAGATTTTACTGCAATGGAAATGGGTTTGCGTGTGGATGAGCAGATTGACGAACGCATGAACATTGCCAGTTCAAGTCGTGCGGCTGCAGGTTATTTAAAAAAGAACAATTATTACTTTAATAATTGGATTTATGCCGTCCAAGCTTATCAGATGGGGGCGGGAGGCGCCAGGAAAGTGGTTGACGAAAAATACTTCGGGGCCAAAAACATGGAAATCAATTCCAAAACTTATTGGTATGTAAAGAAATACCTTGCTCATGTTGTTGCATTTCAGGATGCGATCAAGGGAAAGCCACAAGTTGAAATAGCTACCTTATCCTTTAACGAGAACAAAAACATCAGTCAGTTGGCAAAAGAATTGAAGATTGAAGAACAAGAGCTGCGTGATTTTAATAAATGGGTTAGAATGGAAAACATTCCTGGAGATAGGAGCTATACACTTGTATTACCACACGGAAAGTACGATTTTGATAAGGCGAGTAGTATTGCGTCAGCTTCTGGTCAGGTAGCTAAAGCCAGTCCAAAGCCTGCCAATGTACATGCAACGGAAAGTAAAAACACAGCATCCGCTGAAACTTTTATATACAATGGATTGCCGGCAGTAAGGGGGCTGGCAAATGAAAGCATGGCTGTACTAGCTTCTAGAGCAGGAATTGAATTATCAAAATTTTTGAAGTATAACGATTTGACCATTACAAGCAAGGTAGTTGATGATCAAGTTTATTATTTGAAGGCAAAGAGAAGGTACGGACAGGATGCTTACCATTTGGTATCGGGTCAAGATAAGCTTTGGCAAATTAGTCAGGACCATGCAATTAAGCTAAACAGGCTGAAAAAGTTAAACCAGGTGTATCAGGACAATGCCTTGAAGGAGGGAATGACACTGTGGTTAACGGCAAGTAAGGATAAGCCAAATCGTAAGCCAGCACCCGATGAAGTAGTTCAGTTGCAAGACGAGACCTTTAATTGGGCGTTGAGCCCTGGTGAAGCTCAGACAAGCATTTCTAACAGGCCCTTAGAAATGAAGCAAGAAGATAAACCTAATAATGTTGGTCATAATGAAGAGAAACAGCAAATAGAGTATGGTAACCTGCAACAAGAAACCACCCATGTTCAGCCAACACGTGGGTCAGAACAGACTATGGTCAAGTCAGATAGGAATCAAAATGATCATTTGGTAAGACAAGGAGAGACATTGTTCAGCATCTCCAAACTGTACAATACCAGCATACAGCAGCTAATGGATTGGAACAAATTGGATGAGAAAGCAAATATTCAACCAGGGCAAGTTTTAATTATCTCCCCTGAGGAAATTTCGGGTACTGCCAAAAATCTAGATGCATCTGAAAACAGGGCAGTGATTTACCATGAAGTAAAGGGTTCAGACACTTTATACAGTATTGCTAGAAATTATGAGGTAACCATAAAGGACCTCATGGAATGGAACAGCAAGAAGGACTTTGGTCTTACCATTGGGGAAAAATTGAAAATCCATAAACCCTAAACCTCAATTTGGTCATTTTACGCAATTTTATTACACCAGAACTTAAATAGGTTACATATGGTGATTCAATGTTTACAAAATAGCATAATTTTGACCGATTGGTAATTTACAAAGAAGATATAGATGGAGACGGAAACTAAAACGCTTGACCTTGTAATGTTGGTGGATGATAATGATACGGATAACTTTATCAGCAAGCGAATTATTGAGATTACCGGCTTCGCCAGAAGGGTAGAGGTGAAGAATTCTGGTAGAAGCGCATTGGATTATATTGAGGAATTTGAGAACAGCCCCGAAGAACTGCCGAATATTATTTTCCTGGATATTAACATGCCCATTGTAGATGGCTTTGTTTTTCTCTACGAATTTGAAAAATTCAACGATTTGGTTCGAAATAAGTGTAAGGTGATTATTTTATCAAGCTCTGATAATAAGCGCGATATTGATAAGATTGTGAATAATGACTATGTAATTAAATTCATAACAAAACCACTTACTGAGACCTCTCTTGAAGAAATCAAGCTAAACAATATTGGCTAAACTTGGGTTTTCTATTGAAATTTGCATCAACTTAAACTTTTGGTTATGAGGAATTCTTTACTGAGCTCCATCCTGCTTTTTCTTTCCCTGCTTTTTTTATCTGATGTAACGCTATATGCCCAAGATGAGGCAACAGCAGAAGAAATTGTGGTGCCCGATCCGTTATGGAAAAGGAAATTAGTTTTCAATTTCAATTTTAACCAATCTGCTTTTTCTGCAAACTGGAAAGCTGGGGGGATAAACTCTGTGGGCTTTAGTAGCCTGTTGAATTATAATGTAAGGTATAAGAAAGAGAAAGTGTCTTGGAATAACGAGTTTGATTTTCTTTATGGCTTTATCAATAATGATGGTCAGGGTTTTAGGAAAACCCTCGACAGAATTTTTATTGATTCAAGGTTTGGCTATAAATTAAATGATAAATGGGATATGATCGCAGCCGGAAATTTTATCACACAATTCGGCACTGGGTATGATTTTACGACTGAGCCTGAAATGCTTATTTCGGCTTTTCTGGCACCCGGTTTTATAACAACTACACTTGGTTTTGAATACAAACCAAATGATTTTTTCAAAGCTCGATTAAGTCCATTTGCACCAAGAATAACTATTGTGAATGATATAGACAGATTTATAAGCGTTGAAAATCCTACGCCCTATGGTGTACAGCCTGGCGAAAGTGTGAGGTATGAATGGCTTGCAGCACAAATTATGGCTGAGTTCAATAAAGATATTGTAAGTAACCTAAACCTTAAATGGCGCTACATGATGTTTGCCAACTACGAAGAGTTGGCGCTGGATAAAATTGATCATCGTTTTGATCTGAACGTTACTGCAAAAATTGCTAAATATTTTAACGTGAGTTTAGGCGCAATAATGTTGTACGACTTTGATCAGGATGTAAAAGTGCAATACAGCCAGGCTTTTTCTTTTGGATTCTTATATACTGTTCAAAACTATCAGGATAAAAAGGATTGATATAATTAAAAATCAGTATCAAGCCCAAGCCTGTCTTTAAATTCTTTAAGGATAGGCTTTTTAGTTAACAAATGATCGTACTTTTCCTTATTGGTATAAATCATTTTCTTTCCCTCCTTTACTTCAATCTCTGATAAGATATTAATATTGGTTTTTGTGTTATCGCGGAGTGCAAGCGTAAGATCCTGTTTAATACTATCCAAAAAATCTACCTCCAGCAGGTTATTTAGTTTGAAAATGACATTTCCCGATTTTAACTCATAGGGTTTGTTGAGTATTGCTGATTCAGCATTCAAACCTTTTCTTTTAAGTACTTCTGAAAATTTACTTAGCCCTTCGCTAATCAAGGGTTCAATGGGTAATGAAGACTCCTTGACCGGTAAATTACTTTCTGATTGAGGAGTAGCATCATGAACAACTTGAGTTGTCTTTTTTGCTTGGCCTAAGTCATGAAGTTTGGGCAGGCGTATTGTACTTCTTGGTTTTGAGGGAACTTCAATGTTTTGTTTTATAGCGACAGGTACAGGCTCCTGTTGTATTGTGGTTTCTTTTTTTTCTGAAATGGTTTCGGGTTCAGCAACAGAACTTATACCCGGCTCATCACTTTTTTTTTTACCCCTTCATTTTCTGAAGGAGTAAACTGAGCAGACAGAGCCGAATGCACATGGGCCATTTTTAATAGTGCCAATTCTACGTGAAGTCTTTGATTTTTACTGCTTTTGTATTGTATATCGCATTGATTGCCGATATTCAGCCAGGACAAAAGTAATGCAGGTGAAGTTGCGTGTGCCTGCTCAAGATATTTTTTCTTGATATTGTCGGGTACTTCCATCAGGTCTATGGTTCTCGCATCTTGTGAAACGAGAAGATTTCGGAAGTGCTCATTCAAACCAACAATAAAATTATGCCCGTCAAATCCCTTTCTTAATATTTCATCTAATATTAGCATGGGGGCTGAAGTATTTTCAGCGAGAAGATAATCCGTTAGCTTGAAATAATAATCGTAATCAAGAATATGGAGGTTATCCAATACATTTTTGAAAGAGATTTCATTACCCGTGGAGTAAGTTACCATCAGGTCGAAAATTGAAAGCGCATCGCGTAAAGCACCATCCGCTTTTTGAGCAATTAAGTGCAGTGCTTCGTCTGCTGCTTTTACACCCTCCTTCTCTGCAATGAGCTTGAGTTGTTTTGCAATATCGTTGATTTGTATCCTGTTAAAATCAAAAATCTGACAACGGGAAAGAATGGTGGGAATTACTTTGTGTTTTTCAGTCGTTGCCAGAATAAAGACAGCATATGAGGGGGGCTCTTCAAGGGTTTTTAAAAATGCATTGAATGCTGCATTTGAAAGCATGTGAACCTCATCGATGATATAGACTTTAAATTTTCCGAATTGAGGTGGGTAGCGCACCTGATCAATCAGGTTGCGGATATCTTCAACCGAATTGTTTGAAGCAGCATCAAGCTCAAAAATATTTAAACTATTGCTTTCGGCTTTTTCTTCAAAACCATTGATTAGCCGGGCGACAATTCTTGCGCATGTCGTTTTGCCAACACCCCTCGGGCCGCAAAAAAGCATAGCCTGTGCAAGTTGCTGATTATCAATAGCGTTTTTGAGTGTGGTGGTAATGTGTTCCTGGCCTACGACCTCTTCAAAGCCTGTGGGTCTGTATTTACGTGCCGAAACAACAAAATTTTCCATTGGGGCAAATTAACCCTTTTAGTCTTGAAATCTGAAATGAATTAATCGATTAAAAGACAAAGCAGATATTTTTTCTTCAGAACTTAAGGCTTATGCCATTGCTCAATCTATACACTGTACGTACCACAGGAACGATGGGGCGGTTTTCGAAATTTAATGAAAAACTGCTGGTCCAACTTAGTCGTTCAGTGAGTTTTGTGTTTAGGTTGATATCCGTACTGTAACGGTGCCTGAAAGCCTGAATATTTCCATCATAGGCAGTTTGAAAATACTGAACAGAATTAAAATCAGCCCATTCGGTTATCTTCCACCTGAAAACCAGGTAATTGGTCGATTTCCAGAAATTTACAAGAACTGACTCCATTGTACTGGGGTGTTGCCACCTTTCTGATTCATACATAATGCCTACACTGAAGGTAAATGTGAAATTTTCATTTTTATATAATCTGTGACGCATGCCAGTTCCGATAAGCAATCGTGGAGAAAGTCCTCGAAAATTATCATACTGATACTGTGTAAATGCCTCAGGATAGACCTTTCTGTCTTTACGGAAATCAAATCTAAAATGTTGGTATCCGGTATTAAGGAAGATGTTTTCATTGATTCTGAGATAATCAATATTTGTAAGCGATAAAACCCGATGCCTCCCCGGATAATAGGCGATACTTGATTTAAAATCGAATCCTAAAAACTCCACAGGGTCGTCTGCAGCAGCACTGCGATTATATAGTACAAAGCCACCGGTAATATTGCCTATAAAATTTTTGGTGGTGTCTTTATCTAACACAGCTTTTTCAATATTCAGGATTTGAGCAAACGAAAAAACCGGCAACAGATACGCAAAAATAAATAAGATTCTCCAAACCATTAATGCAATAATAAAGCTTAAGTCTTGTCATGCAAATGATAAATTCAGTTATGCCAAAGAACTATTTTAAGCCTATATTTGTCTCCCATTTACCGGATTTGAATAGCTTATCTGAGCTTGAGAATCTGGAATTTATATACGGGGTCGTCCGGTATTGACAGGATGATGTAATTGCGTATGTAAGCATGCGGGCTCATGGGATGAGAGCCCTGAAAGATAGTTCCGAACCATACTTGGCGAGACAAACTACGCCATGGCTGCTTAATCTGACTAATAGTTAGGTAACGAGCTAAAGGTTTGCCGATAAGATCGGTACCGGCCACATCGCTCAGTACCCTCCGTTCTGCGGGTATTGATCAAGCGATGTCGAAATGCAGAACTGCTCATTGCAGCGTTACGATGCATTGCTAAGACAAGTAACTAAGGAATGGTTTGGCTGTTGCCTGCCTGATTGTTCACGAAAATCAAAGTCAACTAAGCATGTAGAAGATACGACAGTTGCCTTCTCTGGACCTGGGTTCGATTCCCAGCGACTCCACAAACAATCGTGCCACTGCTTTTAAGCAGTGGCACGATTGTTTTTTTTAAACCTTGTTTAAAGCCTGCTCCAAATCTTCAATCAGGTCTTCAATATCTTCTATTCCAACGCTTAGCCGTATTAATGAATCTACCAAACCTCCTTTAAGCCTGTCTTCTTTTGGAATGCTGGCATGGGTCATACTTGCCGGATGGTTCACTAAAGATTCTACTCCGCCTAACGATTCTGCCAAAGAAAATAATTCTAAGCTTTCCATCAATTGATTGGCTTTTTCTATGCTGTCATTCTTTAAGGTAAATGACAGCATGCCTCCAAAATCTTTCATTTGTTTTTTAGCAATCTCGTGATTCGGATGATCAGTTAGACCTGGCCAGTATACTTTTCCTACTTTAACATGAGATGATAAGTACTCTGCAATCTTTCTTCCATTGGTACAATGCCTTTCCATGCGCAGATGCAAAGTTTTAATCCCGCGTAAAACAAGAAACACATCTTGAGGACCAGGAACGGCACCACAAGAGTTTTGAATAAAGGCAAGTTCCTGATGCAGCTTTTCATCGTTGGTAATGAGTGCACCCATGATGACGTCACTATGACCTCCAAGGTATTTGGTAACCGAATGCATCACGATATCCGCACCAAGGTTCAATGGATTTTGTAAGTAGGGTGAAGCAAACGTATTATCAACTGCGAGTAAAGCATTGTGCTTTTTGGCAATCTTGCTACATGCTTCTATGTCTACAATATTCATCAAGGGATTGGTTGGCGTCTCCACCCAGATGAGTTTCGTGTTGTTGTTTACATAACTCTCAATATTTCCGGCTTCTTTTAAGCTTATAAAATGAAATTTGATTCCAAAACGCTCATAAACTCGTTTGAACATGCGGTAAGTTCCTCCATACAAATCATTGCTTGTAATTACTTCATCACCCGGATTAAGTAATTTAATTACTGCGTCTGTAGCTCCCATGCCCGAAGAAAAACACAAGGCAAATTTTCCATTCTCTAAAGCAGCTATACTTTTCTGAAGTGCATTGCGGGTTGGGTTGGCTCCACGTGCATAAGCATAACCCTTGTGCCTGGCAGGTGATTCTTGTACATAGGTTGAGG
>CAZVFM010000012.1:23845-24181 GCA_964626095.1 uncultured Roseivirgaceae bacterium
TTGTGTTCGCCCGACGAGGTCTGCGCGTAGGTTGAGGTTTGAAAAATGGGGGTCATGATGGCCCCTGTACTGGGGTCAGGTGATACCCCCGCATGGACTGCTTTGGTGCCAAATTTCATAATTATTGGGTTAAATCAGGACGCTAAATTAGGATTTAGTGCCCGAATTTGGCTTACCTGAACCATTTTTTTGTGATTAACATTAACATAACATAAATTTAACGTTTGATTAATCCGATAAATGGAAATGAAATCACCATATGAAAGGCTGTACAAGTATCAAATCAATACTTGGATTTTTGGCAAGCCTAAAAAGAAGCGTTACTATTTATTCTAC
>CAZVFM010000013.1:0-23654 GCA_964626095.1 uncultured Roseivirgaceae bacterium
TCACGATTTCTGCCTAGTGCCGTTAACGTATAGCCTTTTGCACGGTAAGCCTTAACAATATTCAGACTATCTCCCGTCAACAATGCTGCATTCAATGCATTAACTGCCATTTCATTCGCACGCTGATTGTCCTTATCCATATATTGGATAAACAACTGGAAATAAATATTATATTTTTCCGCGGTATTTGCAGACTCTAATCCCTTGACCAAAGAATCTACAGTCACTTGATTTTGTCCATAGGCTGGTGTAAGCCAGATAAACATTAAGCAAATTACAATGGAGCCTTTCAATTGATAAAATAAAGTTTTATTTCGGTACACGCGTATTTAAAGAAAAAATATTACATCAAACAGTTTAATCCGCTTTCTCACCTTTACGTCAGAAATTAAACAAAACGAAATCTAACCAATAAACAAAACTTATTACAACTATGAAAAAATTATTTTATGTAATCGCCATTGCTTTCGCAGCATCTTTCGCTTTCACATCATGTGCAGAAGAAGAAGTAGTTCCAGTAACAATTGGCGGAGACAGTACTGGAGGTGGTGCAAGCACTGATCCTTTTAAGCCTTAATATAAGTACATTAAAATTTTAAGACCATGAAAAGCAAAATCATTCTATTTATCGCGCTGGTGGCCATTTTCTCATCATTTACCTTCATCTCTAGTGTGAGTGTTGGCGAGAAAACTACACCTGTGCAAGAGTCCAATAATCAAGGTACACCTGGCGGTTTCGCTATGGAAGATCGTGATTCCTGGTAAGATAAAAAGGCACCAGCACCAACACCGGCATTTTGGTTAAAAATATAAGTCGGGCATACTGTGCAAGGAATTTGTGCAGTATGCCTGATTAAAACAAAAGAACGCTTTGCTGGCGGTACTTGCCAAGTCAAGCTCCTTATTTGTAATTCCTTCTGTTCTCGAGAAAGTGTAACAGAAACGCTGCTTTTTGTCAAATTCTGACGAAAACTTACATCAATATTTTGGCATTTTCAGCCTCCTGCCGGTTATCAAAAACAAAGTACTATCTAAATACTAGCACCTATTTCCAACGGATTTCAAATGGCATAATGGCCTGAACACCCTGGTATTGCTGTATGCGATTCCACTCCATATAAAGGTTGTAGAACTCTCCCATCTCTGCTTTTAACTTAGTAGCTTCTACATCAGATCCCAAACCGGCTAAAATATTTTCAAGTAAAGTTTTTGGTTTAGGATAATACCTAAGTCTATAGTCATCTTCAATATTTGCCGCTGTTGCAGCTACCTTTACCGCATCGTTAAAATTTCCCAGGATGTCTACCAATCCTCTTTCCACTGCCTGAGCGCCTGTCCACACGCGTCCTGAAGCTACACGCTTTAAATCTTCTATGTCCATACTACGTCCACTGGCAGCCTTGGAGGTAAAAACCTCGTAACCTTCATCGGTTTTTTTTTGCCATATTTTCTTTTCTAGCTCAGTAAGTGGTCTGGTAAAGGTGATCATTTCACCTACTTCACCTGTCTGTACCTGGTCAAAGGTGATACCTATTTTTTTATCGAGGAAATCGCTTAGGTCAAACAATACAGAGAAAATTCCTATAGAACCGGTAATGGTCGAGGGAGAAGCCACAATGGTATCGCAAGCCATAGCCAGGAAGTATCCCCCCGATGCCGCAACATCTCCCATCGATGCTATAACCGGTTTCTTTGCAGCTGCCAGCTGAAGCTCACGCCACATGATATCTGAGGCTTGAAAACTACCCCCGGGTGAATTTACTCGGAGCACAATGGCTTTCACCCTGTCGTTCTTCCTTGCTTTTTTGATTTCTTCCACGAAAGTATCTGAACCCACTGTACCGGGCGATGCCTTCCCTGTCATAATCACGCCCTCAGCAACAATCACTGCAATTTCATTTTTCGACCGCTGATCTGGCTTGATACTCTTTTTGTACTTACCGGCACTTATTAAATTGATCTTATCCTTTTCTGATAAATCTAAAAGCTGCCTTATTTTGGTTTCTAACTGATCATAATAGTAAAGAGAGTCGATGAACATATGCGCCATTGCATCCTTTCCATTTCTAATCAACATGTTATCGGAAATTTCTTTTACCAAAACCTCATCAATACCCCGCGATTCTGCTACTCCTTCAACTATCTTTCCGTACACATCATCAATCAAGGTCTTAAGCTGCAGACGATTTTCAGGGCTCATTTTATCCAACATATAGGGCTCAACGGCACTTTTAAAGTCACCTACCCGGAATACTTCAGGCTTAATACCCAACTTATCAAATAGCTTTTTATAAAAAGTAATCTCTATACTTAGACCATTAAACTCCAATTCACCATAAGGATGCATGTATATTTGATCCGCAACAGAAGCCAGGTAATAGGTACCCTCTCCATAGTTTTCTGCATAGGCGATTACCGGTTTACCTGAAGTTTTAAAATCAGCCAGGGCTAAACGAATTTCTTCAAGAGTGGAAAACCCAGTCAATAAAAATCCCGGCTCCAGCAAAACGCCTTTAATTTTGGAATCATTCTTAGCATTTTCGATGGACTCCTTGATGGTCGTTAAGCTAATGGGTTTTGAACCCATTAACTCAGCCAAAGGGTCATCAGTAGCCATTTCCACTATTTCCCCCTGAAGCTTTAGATGTAAAATGGTGTTGTCCTTTACAGTGACCTTTTCCTCTGAAAGTGAGGCCAGTGAAGCAAGCATCAAAAAAGAGATAATAAAGAAGCCTATGGAAAAAATTACCAAGGCCAATAGGGAAGCAAGTAGTGTCTTTGAGAAGTTCATAAAGTTATATTTAGCCGATAAAATTACTTAATAGGTTTAACTATCTACGATTATTTTTGATTTTTGGATATGAGCGAAGACAGGAAGCTTTATTTATTGACAGGCAGCAACCTTGGGAATCGACTTGCGCACTTGAATAATGCCATAAAAGAACTCAACGATACCTTCGGGGCAAGCATTAAAAGTTCGTCAATTTATGAATCAGCCCCTTGGGGAAATCAACAACAGGCCTCCTTTCTTAATCAAGTACTCGTTTTTAAATGCTCTTTGGCTCCAAGAGCAATACTTTCAGGAATTCTTGAGATTGAAACCAAACTAGGCAGAACACGCCAACAAAAATGGGGCGCCCGAACAATCGATATCGATATTTTATATTATGGTGACCTGATTTTCAAGGATTCGGAACTGATAATTCCACATCCCTATATTGCACAAAGGCGATTTACCTTGGTGCCTTTAAATGAAATTGCGCCAGATTTGATACACCCCGAAATTGGCTTCCGTACGCATGATTTACTACAATCTTGTAAAGACCCTTTAGCTGTAAAAGTATTTAGTGAATACTCTTAGCATCAGCTGCCGGTGCAATTTTCTTAACCAAACCCTGCAGCACTTTACCCGGCCCGCATTCAAAAAATGTTGTTGCACCATCACCAACCATATTCTGTACCGATTGTGTCCAACGAACAGGAGCGGTAAGTTGTTGAATTAAATTTTTCTTAATCACTTCAACATCTTTTGAAGGTTTTGCATTTACATTTTGATAAACAGGGCAGAGTGGATTTCCAAAAGACGTAGCTTCAATAGCCGCAGCCAACTCTTCTCTGGCCGGTTCCATTAGCGGAGAGTGAAATGCTCCTCCAACTTGTAATGGAAGCGCACGTTTTGCACCCGCTGCTTTTAGTTTTTCGCAAGCTATTTCAACTCCTTTTATCGAACCTGAAATAACCAATTGGCCCGGGCAATTGTAATTAGCTGCCACTACGACCTCATCTGTTATAGATGCACAGATTTCCTCTACAATATTATCATCAAGTCCTAAAATGGCAGCCATAGTGGATGGATTTTGCTCGCAAGCCTTTTGCATGGCCAAAGCGCGTTTATAAACCAACTTCAATCCATCATTAAAACTTAGTGTGCTATTCGCTACCAAAGCAGACAACTCACCCAAAGAGTGACCGGCTACCATATCGGGTTTAAAACTATCTGAACTTAATGCCTGAACTACTGAATGAATAAACACAGCAGGTTGTGTTACCCTTGTTTGTCTTAATTCTTCCGAACTACCGGAAAACATGGTATTAGAGATATCAAAACCCAGAACACTATTTGCCTCTTCAAACAAGGCCTTGGCTTTTGCACTACTGTCAAACAGGTCTTTACCCATGCCCGTAAATTGTGCACCTTGTCCTGGAAATATGTATGCGTTCATCGTATAGTTATTTGATGGCAAATTAAATATTATTTACAGGTAGAAAAAGTCATAGAAACCTTGATTGGATTTCAGGGCTTGGAATCATGCATTGATCCTTCTTGCCAAACCAGCGGTAGCGATTACGCGCAATGTAATTGTAAAGGGGGTCTCTTATAAATTTGGGAAGAATAATAAACGCATACAGTATGGGCCATAGCCCATTCAATTTTCTTACTATTCGAAGTGCAGCCGTACTTCTCTTGTAAAGTTTGTTGTTTTCTACAAGTAAAATACTTTCAAGATTTAGTTGCTGCTGATTGAGTAAGTCGGGATAAACTTCAGTTGAAATATCCTGAATGGAAGAGAATGAAAAATATGCTTTAGTATCTCTTTTAATTATAAATTGTACGGATGAGTTGCAAAGGTTACATACACCATCAAACAAAACTAATGCGCGCGGTTTCATCTCATCAGATGTACCCATCCTTTAAAATTCTGAATCCTTGCTTCAGGGTCTAGCAGATCAAACAGCACTTCTGCGTGGTAGTAGTAAATACCCTCGGATAATGCTACGCCATTATTGTCTATGCCATTCCAGTCGATAAAAATGGATCGCTCTCCACCAGATTCATAACGATAAACTTCCTTACCCCAACGGTTGTAGACCACGAGCTTTACACTTCGCACAAATCTTGCGCATTTGCTGCGGTCAACATCCACGCAAATGCCACTGCCGCCTTCTCCAATAATCACCCTATCGCTAAACGCGCTGAAGGTATCGTTGCAACCATCACCATTAGGTGTAAAAATATTTGGCAACTCATAGTAAGGGCAGTTATCATTACAAACCTCCTCACTCAAATCACTTTCATTTCCTGAACGATCGACCGCGGAAATGCGGTAGCATCGGGCAAAAGAAGGAAGATTTGAATCTATGTAAAAAGTATCTCTTACGTTTTGCGCAATAAGTACAAGTTCTCCACCTATTCGATCGGTTGCGTATACTTTATATGATCGCGTGTCGGCCCTACATAAGGGATCCTCAGGCCTGTTCCAAGTTAGCGTATTACTAAAAGCGTTGAAATTGCATGGTGCAATAGCGAAAAAATCTTCGCAGCTTGAAATATTAATACTCAAGTCGGGCTGACAGGGCGGGTCATCATCACGGGGTTGATCGCAAGCTATTTGAGAATAATTCCACTGTGGTTCATCAATGTCTGGGTTTCCATAGGTACCCTGCGCCAATATTCTGTAGCAATACAATTCTGTTTCTAGCAAGGGTGTGTCCTGGTATCGCCCGGTATCAATGTAAGTAAAGCCTTGAATATTCACATCTACACTATCTATTAATACCAGATCGGCAATACTTGCGTTGGCCGGACCTCTGTAGATATAATGCAAAGGGAAACGCTGACTTTGGTTTGACCAAGGCACAAGGGCTTCCCAATCTAGTTCAATGGCATTTTGTGAAGGACTAGTTTCCAATCGCACGCTGCTTGCTCTGGCAGAAGTATCTACAGGAGTAGTCCCAACAACGGGTGCATATAAAACTACGCGATAATTATATACATTATCCAAGGTATTGATTCCTGTATCCAAAAATGTAGTGTCGCTTGTGCGTGTATTGGTAATTCTAACTACGCCAGTATTACCCGCAAACCCATTGGCACGATACACTTCATACTCGTAGGGTTGGGGAAATTGACCTTCATCAATATTAAAGGGAGAACGCCAACTAATTCTTATCTGGCCATTACTTTCATCGGTTTCCTCAACAGTAACATGTGTAATTACCGGAGCGTCAGCTAAAATCGGATCGAGGCATAACTCTTGTGAAATTCTACTTTCCCCACCTGCAGGCAAGGGGAAAATGGCCACCAGCCTATAACAGTATTTCGCACCCACAGCAAGCCCCCTGTCAATATACTGTGTAACACTTGATTCCACTTCCGTGATCAGGTTATAACCTAAAAAGCCCGGCATACCTGTTTCACATGCTTCCGGATCGTACTGAAAACTATCTACCCTTCTCCAGACCTGAATTTTCTCTGCATTATCACAGATGTAATCATCCCAAATAAGTGTAGCACTTCTTTCAAGGTTATTTACAGATCCGGATATCCATTCAGGCTCCGGAGGAATAACTGTTATGTTCCATGTTTTAAACGTGGCTAATCTCGGTCCGAGAGGTGGCCTGTCTAAAATTTTAAATACTACCTGGTACGGCTGGTCTTTAATGTGCGAACAATCGGTTTGCCAGCTAAAATGCATTCTGGCTGTGTCGTTCGGGGGGAGAGTTGATTGCAATATTATTTCAGCTGGATCTACCACTGCAGGCGAGTTTTGCAAATTTAGTACTTGCGAAAATGCTTCAATTTGTACAGGATCAAAGTTTGGATCAAAACCAAAAATGGTCGCTTCTAATAACGTTCCCGCTACAATACATGTATCCGTAGGAACTATTAAATCGGGTCGGTCATTGTCACAATCCAGTACAATGATTTGCATGTCTCTTATCACAAATCCCATTTGTACCCACTCACCAAATACTCTTCTCCATTCAATAACTTTAAATGCAATATTATACTCACCCGCAGCACCGGGTGCATCCCAAACAATAGTACCCGTTACCGGGTCGATGGTAAAAGTTGGTTGACCATCCGCATTTTCATTTGCTGTATTATAGTTAAGTCCTGCCCTGTCATAAAATTCTCTACTATCTGGAGAGCGGTAATTAAAAACATCAGTACCCAATGCTTGCTTGGGAATGGTCAACTCAAACGAAAGACTGTCACCATCTGGGTCATATGCTCCGGGGTTATGAAACCAGGCTACTCCTTTACACGCAAGATCAATTGGGGGAACCAATAATGCGGGGCTATCATTGCATCCTAAAAATGGGTCTATAAAAATTGTTGTTTCAATATAAAACCGTGTGTCAACCGATTGGTCCATATTTAAAACTCCCGCATTGCGATTAGGCTCGCGGTAACTTATAACATACTGACCGGGAGCACTGTATGTATGTAACACTGTGAACGACACAAAACCAACATTTGGACCATACTCTGGTCTTGGGGTATCGTCAATCTGGGGGGTTTCCATACTTGTGCCATCGCCAAAATTTAATTCCCCCTGACCAAACTTGATTCCAAATTCCCGGTCAACCCACATATTGATGGTAATCTCAAAAGTATTGGAAGGACAGCCCAACCTTCGCACTATTATTTCACCGCTTCGGATGTGGGTAGCGAGCAGTTCCTGACCAGACAGCAATGCCGCCAGAAGCAAACCCGTGAATATCAGTGTATTATAATACCTCTTCTGCAAGTCCCGAACTATTAGTTAATCTTACCCTCCAACAATAAAAAATGTATTATTGTTGCACTTTCTTGGAGGTTCTAAAATAGCAATAAGCACCTTAGAAACGAATTCCCGAAAATTTTATTTCGGTTTATATCAGTTGAATTGACAAAAATCCATTTAATCAGGAATATGCGAGTAGTTGCTGAAATACCCCATCCGCTTTGTAAAATCAGTATCTTTCAATGGAACAACCGTTACCTTATCAAAATTGAAAGTGATATGCTTGAACAAACTTATAAGATTGACCAGATGGATATCTCATCCGAAGCTGAACTTTTAAGGATAATAGATGAACACTTTATCCATTCATGTATGAAACAATTCACTGAAATGGCTCGCAATTTACATACAGCCATGGATAAGATTTAACCCTTCCCCTTAAAGTAACCAATCAAGGCAAAAATGAAGAAAACCCTATATTTGAAGGCTTAATACGCTTACATGAGCACAATTCCGGAAAAGAAAAACAAAACCAAGAAATATAAACCCATCCTTGCAGGAATGCCCGATTGGCCTGTATACCAATTGGGAAAAAACCGAAAAGAGTTTGTTGAAGAGGTTGCCCAGAAAGCATTCAACAGGATAAAAGAAGTTAAGCCTGGTAAAAAACAATTAATAGAAGAGCTCGAATCTACCCTCTATAAAGAACAGCAACGCATGAAGCGCAACCCCTGGAGGGTTGACCCGCGTGATGAACGTAGGTTCTGGTCAAAAATCAAACAAGAACTATTTGAACTTAATGCTAAAGGCATTGAGCTGGTAGGCGATGAGCCTGATGAAATCTTAAAGAGAATAACACAACGATATGCCAACGAAATTGCTGGAAATTTTAAAGCCAATTCTTATCGCTTTGCAAGAAGTGTAATCACTTTCTGGTTTGCCCGTTTGTTAAATGCTGCAAGGGTGAATCAATCATTCGCATTTTTCAGAAACAGGTACACACTGCGAGATAAAATTCAAATCGTAGGTAAAGCCAAACATGTTAGAAGGTTAGCACGAAGAGGTACAGTAGTAATGGTACCTACACATTTCAGTAACCTTGATTCTATTTTGATAGGATGGGTAATACATGCATTAGGTTTACCAGCCTTTATTTATGGTGCAGGCTTGAATCTTTTTAATATCAAAATATTCGCCTACTTTATGAACAGCTTAGGGGCGTATAAAGTCGACCGCAGGAAGAAGAATCTTGTGTACTTAGAAACATTAAAACTATACAGTCACCTGGCCATTATGAAAGGCTGCCATAGTCTTTTCTTTCCAGGAGGTACTCGGTCGCGATCCGGGATGATAGAAAAGATTTTAAAGAAGGGATTATTAAGTACTGCCATTGAAGCCCAGCGAAGTCTTTATGCTGAAAATCCTGAAACCGACAGAAAAATTTTTATAGTACCTGTTACCATTAACTATCACTTTGTATTGGAGGCGCCAAGTTTAGTTAACGACTATCTGCAGTCGCAAGGTGCACAAAGGTATTTTCCTGAACAAGATGAATACTCCGGATCATTCACTATGATCAAGTTCCTTTTTAAATTTTTTACTAAAGGATCAAACATTTCGGTCTCTATAGGTAGAGGTCTTGATGTTGTGGGTAATTACGTTGATGATGATGGCAACAGCATGGACCATACCGGAAAAATAATTGAAACCAGAGATTATTTCATTAGTAATAATGTACTCACCAGCGATAAGCAACGAGAAGAAGTATATACACGCATGCTTAGTCAAAAAATTGTAAGTGAGTACCATCGCATTAACCGTGTTTTCGCAAGTCACATTGCTGCTTTTATTGCTTTTGAAATTTGGCAAAAACAACACGCAAAACTTGACCTCTTTAGTTTTTTGAGGTTGCCAGAAGAAGATCTCTCTATTGATTACGAAACATTCAAAAACACTTTCAAGCGTGTTAGAAAACAAGTGTTCAAGCTTAAGAAACAAGACAAGCTATATGCCGCCACTCATTTAAAAGGAAATCTTGACGAAGTAATAAGATTGGGATTAGAAAATGTGGGAATATTTCATGTGAAGCGTCCCCTTTTAATGAATAGAGATAAATCCATTATTACACAAGACCTCAACACGCTTTACTATTACCACAACCGCCTGGTAGGCTATGAGCTTGAAAACCTTATCTGAAAAACCTGTAGGTGTTGTAGGTGCCGGAAGTTTCGGTTCAGTAATAGCCAATATACTGGCAATGAACCGGAAAGTTATTCTTTACGCCCGGGACAAAGATGTTGTTAAAAAAATAAGGACAGAGCAATCCAATAAAGGCCACATCATTCATCCCAATGTTGAGCCTACTTTTGATATGGCTTACCTCGCTGCACAATGTGATGTCATTTTTCCAATAGTATCTTCTGCAGGTTTTAGAAATATGATGCGCAAGCTGGCACCGCATCTGCATCCTTACCATATCATTATTCATGGTACAAAAGGACTGGATATAAAATTACCCGAAGGCGAATCACTGAAGAGTATTAAGACATTACAGCGCAGTCAGATCAAAACCATGAGTGAGGTTATCCGTGAAGAGTCGGTAGCTATACGAGTGGGCTGTCTGGCAGGACCAAATCTGGCAAGAGAACTTGCTGATAAGCAACCGGCAGCCACAGTAGTTGCAAGCCATTTCAACGAAGTCATTCAAATAGGACAAAAACTTTTGCGCAACGAAAGATTCCAGGTGTATGGCAACAATGAACTTGAAGGTGTTGAGCTTGCCGGTGTATTAAAAAATATCATTGCCATTGCTGCTGGCGCATTAAGTGGCTTGGGTTATGGTGAAAATGCCAAAGGACTATTGATTAGCCGCGGAATTATTGAAATGGTTTACCTGGGCAAAGCGTTTGGCGGCAACATTAAAGCTTTTTTAGGTATAGCTGGCATTGGCGACCTGGTAGCCACCTGTAGCAGTACCACCAGCCGAAACTTTACCGTTGGTTATAGACTAGCCAAAGGTGAAATTTTGAAGGCCATATTAGAAGACATGGAAGAAGTAGCGGAAGGTATTAATACCGTGCAAATTGTAAAAAAATTTGCCGACACTTATAAAGTAAGGGCTTTAATTACAGAAACCGTTTATAAAGTTTTATTTGAGGGATTATCTGTACAAGATGCACTTCAATACCTGATGCGTTATCCACTCAACGTTGACATTGATTTTATTGAATAAAATCTTAATCAATTGCAGCTTTAATACTATTAGCTATTGCAGCAAGTGCTTCTTGCGAGGGATTTAATTTCGGTTTGGTAAAATTAATATCGCCCATACTGTTCATGGGTACCAGGTGCACATGCACATGAGGAACTTCCAAACCAATAACTGCAACACCAATTCTTTTGCAGCTAATTACTTTCTTGATCGCCTTAGCTACTTTTTGAGAAAACAGAAACAAACCCGAAAGCGTTTCTTCATCCAAATCAAAAATATAATCTACTTCTTTCTTTGGAACCACCAGGCAATGGCCTGATACCAAAGGATTGATATCCAGGAAAGCTATGTAGCTTTTATCTTCAGCAACAATATGCCCTGGAATTTCACGGTTGATTATTTTTGTAAATAAGCTAGGCACAATCTTAAAAAAAATTATTGCAAACTTATATCCACTATCTCAAACTCCATGGAACCACCAGGTGTTTGTATCTTTGTCTTCTCTCCTACTTTTTTTCCGAGCAAGCCTTTACCTATGGGAGATTGAGTTGATATTTTTCCAGCTTTCAGATCAGCCTCTTCCTCAGAAACCAATACGTAAGTAAACTTGGCGCCATTCTTCAGGTTCTTGATCGTAACCTTGGAAAGTATTGAAACTTTGCTTGTGTCGATAGTAGTCTCATCTATCACTCTTGCGTTACCAACAACCTCTTCAAGCTGAGCAATTTTTGCTTCCATGTGACCCTGTGCGTCTTTAGCTGCATCATATTCTGCATTTTCACTCAAATCACCTTTGTCTCTTGCTTCTGCAATTTGCTTAGCAATACTTGATCTTCCTTTTGTTTTGAGTTCCTGAAGTTCGGCCTTCAATTTATCAAGACCCTCTTGAGTATAGTAAGTAATTTTTGACATAGTAGCAATTCTTAAAAACAAACAACGGCCCCAGAATTTGAAACCGTTGTTGATGTACTACAAATGTAAGTCTTTCTTTTTGCTCTGCAAAAAAGCAAACTATTTTACCACAAGTTCCGGAATGTTGAGTTGTATTTGATCCATGATTTCATCATCAAATTTAGCCAAATAGAGCGTCTTTGCCGACATTAGTTGCTCAATAGCAAGCCCTTTTGCCCCCCTTAAATCGGCCTTATATAAACTGGCATTTGTAAAATTTGCACCCATTAAATAACAATTGTTTAGATCGGCCTCCATCAAAAATGCATTTTGAAAATCTGTTTTTATTAAAAAGGCATTTTTAAAATCGGCCTTTATAAGAAAGGCATCTTTAAAGTTTGCACCACTTGCATAAGCACCTACCATTATGGCCTGGTTGAGATTTGAGTTTTCAAAATTAGTTTGATTTAGACGGGCATTCTCCAGATTCGTCTCAATTAAAGAGGAATGCGAAATATTGGCTGAATTAAGATTAGACCCTTTTAGGTTTACGTAGTTAAGATTGGTGCGAATTAAATAACAATTCACCAGGTTAATATCATGAATTTTATGCCTGTTTAATCTTTTTATATTACCCACTGTTCTAAAAGCTGCTTCATCCGATTCCCAAAGGCGAAAGTCATCAATTTCATCCTTGTAGGTTCTGATTCTTTGCCTGATTTCAGCGTTTTGATTTAACCAGAAAATTAAAATACCAATTACTGCAATATCAAATACGGTCCCGTGAGCCTCAGCAAGTACCTGCTTAACAAACTCTTCAAAATCTAACAGATAATACTTGAAACTCAAGCTGACTACTAAAATTGCTACCAGCACCAATACAATGGCAGAGGTTAACAATGGCCTTTCAACCAAGCTGTTATAAAACTTTGTTAAGCGATCAAACTTAAATCTACCATTTGGTTTCGTAGACATATCTTTTATTACATTTTAGGAACTCGTAAATATCGGCAGATTAAAAAATAATAATGAGTTCATGTAAGATTACTTCACATTTTGACCAAATTATTCCAGACAAATCAATACAATAATTAAAACAGAAAGGCCAATTTAGCCTCGTATATTCAAGCGATTGACAAAATCTTTAGAAAAAAATTAATTCCAAAGTAAAAGATGAATGGTAAAGAAATAAATAGCCAGACCAAACAGGTCATTTAAGGTAGTTATAAATGGTCCTGATGCCAGGGCGGGGTTAAATCCATAGTGATTTAATACCAAAGGTGTAAGGGTTCCAATAAAGGATGCAATAACTACAACAGAAAATAATGCTATTGAAACTACAACGGATAAAGTAAAATCGCCCCCCAACAATAAATTGAATCCGAATACCAATGCCGAAAGTATAACTCCATTTAACAAGGCTACTACAAAAACCTTTAACAGGCGTTTCCACATGCCTTCATCCCGCACGCCTGGACTTACCAGACTTTGCACAACAATGGAAGATGATTGTATCCCCACATTCCCACCTGTTGCCTGTATAAGCGGAATAAAAAAGGCAATAGCAGCCACGCGGATCAAGTCACTTTCAAAAACACCAATAAACTTTGCTGAAACCAATCCACCAATAATTCCAATGATCAACCAAGGTAACCGTGCCCTGCTAATGCGCCAAACACTGTCATCCTCTTCCACACTTTCACTTATACCCGACATAATTTGGCGATCTTCTTCGGCCTGTTCAGTAATTACATCAACTATATCATCAATGGTAATTCGTCCTAACAACTGCCCTTGCACGTTTACAACCGGCACGGATTCAAAATCATACTTACGCATGATTTCCGCTACTTCCCTGTCTGAGTAAAAAGTTTGTACAGAAAGAATATCCTTTTCGTAGATATCGGCAATTTTTGTATTGTCTTCAGAGAGGATGATCTTCTTTAATGAAACTCTTCCTAAAAGTATATTCCGGTCGTCTACCACATAAACCGAATATATTTTTGTAACATTTTCAGCTTGCTTCCTTATTTCCGCAATACATTGAATGACTGTCCAGTTTACATTGGCCTTCAGAATTTCTTTGGCCATCAAGCCCCCGGCAACGTCTTCATCATAACGCAACAAATCCACGATCTGTGATTTCCAATCTTCATCCAGTCCGGCCAGGACTTCCTCCCTGATTTTTGTGCTGAGTTCGTTGAGAATATCCACCGCATCATCTGAATCCAGTACATCGATTACATCAATGATTTCCTCGTTGGTGAATACTTTTAAAAATCCTTTGCGAATATCTGGCTCGAGATCATTGATGATAGCCGCGCGTTTTTCTAAGGGGAGTAAATCAATTACATATTTTGATTCTTCTGAGTTGAACTCATAAAGCAGGGTAGTAATGTCGGCAGGATTAACCTCATGCAATACTTCCCGAATGAACACATCGTTCCGGGTATTGAGCGCGTGTTGAAAGTGCTCAATAAACTCCCTACTTATTTCAAATTGCATCAATTCCTGCACCTTCTTCTATAATTTTGGTAAGTGATACAAACTGTACTACCGATAACTGCTCGGCTCTTTTATCGAGTATTTCCAAGCGATAAAAATCAGCTGGCAAATTTAGGCTTTTTAATGCGTTGCGCAACGTTTTCCTTCGCATTTGAAATGCCTGCTTTACCACCTTTGTAAACAACTGCTCATTGCAATCAAGTTTGTAGATCGGCCTACGTTCTAAACGTATTACGCCAGAATTAACTTTTGGTGGCGGATGAAATACTTCCGGTGGAACGGTGAATAAGTATTCTATATCATAGCGGGCCTGGAGCAACACGCTGAGTATACCATAATCTTTTGTACCGGGACCGGATGCAAGTCGTTGTGCAACTTCTTTTTGCAGCATACAAACCACCTCGTCCACTAATTCGGGTGCTGCAAGAATCTTAAAAAATATTTGTGAAGAAATATTGTACGGGAAATTACCAATTACTGCAAAAGGTGCATCAAAGTAAGTTTGTAGCGGCACATCCATAAAATCTCCATTGATGATATCTCCGCTCAAATCAGGGTAATGCGCTTTTAGATAGGCAACTGACTCCCTATCTATTTCAACGACCTTCAGTTTTATTTTTGGCTTTTGCAGCAAATATTTTGTGAGCATACCCGTGCCGGGACCTATCTCAAGCACATTTTTGCTTTGCCGCCCGTCAAATACAAGGGCATCGGCAATTTTAGCTGCTATATTCTGGTCTTTTAAAAAATGCTGACCTAAAAATTTCTTTGGTCTAACCATTAGAAATTGTTGTGCTTGCTTTCTGATTCAGAAAGTTGAAAATTAGTTTAAATTGCGCAATAGCTTTCAAAGAAGCCTAATTAATTATCAGAAATGAGTCATCAAGGCAGAGACAACGAGAAACCAAAAATTGGCATTAGCATAGGAGACCTGAATGGTATTGGTCCGGAGATAATACTAAAAACCTTAAGTGACAGCAGGGTAAATAGCATGATAACACCTGTTATCTATGGACAATCACGTGTACTTTCTTTTTATAAAAAAAATCTAGGTATTGAAGAATTCAACTACAGCCAAGTAAAGCAAAAAGGACAATTCTCAGTAAAGCAAATCAATGTAGTCAACTGCTGGGAAGATGTTATTGAACTAAAGCCCGGTGAAGCTTCTAAAGAAAGTGGCAAAGCTTCACTAATTGCAATTGAAAAAGCAGTAGAAGAATTGAAAGAAGGACTGATAGATGCACTGGTTACTGCTCCTATTGATAAAAGTAGTATCCATAGTGAAGCATTTCCTTTTAAAGGACATACCGAGTATTTAAACAAGGCTTTTGGAATTAATGAAAGCCTGATGATACTGGCCGGTGAAAAAATGCGCGTGGGTTTGGTTACTGAACATGTGCCGATCAGGGAAGTGGCTCAGCACATCACCAAAGAAAAAATTGAAGCGAAACTGAAAATATTTGATCAATCATTAAAAAATGATTTCGGAATCAACAAGCCAAGAATAGCTGTTTTAGGACTTAATCCGCATGCGGGAGACCAGGGATTGATTGGTGATGAGGAAGAAAAAATCATTAAGCCCATCATTATTGACCTGAAGAATAAAGGCAAATTGGTATTCGGGCCATTTTCGGCAGATGGTTTTTTCGCCAGCGGACAATACAGTAAGTATGATGGTATACTTGCCATGTATCACGACCAGGGTCTTGTGGGCTTCAAATCGCATAATTTTGAAAATGGGGTAAACTTTACCGCTGGTCTGCCCGCTGTGCGCACATCGCCTGATCATGGAACGGCCTATAACATTGCCGGAAAAAATCTTGCCAGCGAAAACTCGCTCCGTCAGGCAATATTTATGGCCAGTGATATTGTTAAAAACCGACTTGAGAGAACAGCGGCCATAAAAGGGTAGCCAGATTGCGTAACTTTGAAGATTAATCAGGAAAATGGACATCGTAACCCGTAAGCAAATCAACATACTTATTCAATTGGCTGAGGCCGATAGGGATTTTGCTGTGGCAGAACGGGAAATGATCTATCAACTGGCCAGAGATAAGAATTTCCCTGTAGAAGAGGTAGATCAATTGATTTTGCACCCTGAACCCATTGACTCCCTGGGGGCCCTTTCACCTAACCAAAAGTTTGAGTACCTCTATAGCTGTATAAGCTTGATTTTAGCCGATAGGAAAGTAGTTGATACCGAACTAAAATTTGCAAAGAATATTGCCATAAAGCTCGGATTCAGGCAAAATGTTGTGGATTTTCTTCTGGAAGAGATAAATAATTCTGAAAAGTCAACGCTAAGGAAAACTGCATTGGAAAGCTACGTATAAATGCCCTGGGCTTTTTTAGGCCCTCATTTATAAATCTGATTATTTCTAGTAAATTTGCCGTCTTTAATTTAAAAACCCGGTTGGGGTTGATTTTGAAAGGTTTCATTGTAGATATTGTTGGCTTAGGCAACAAAGTCCACGAATTTGATTTTCAGGTGGATGAGGCGTTCTTTAAGCTTTACGGCACCGAATTGCTTGAAAAGGGTAATTTGGTTACTAAGGTTAAGCTTGATAAACGAGAAACCTTGATTGAGGTCCATTTTAGTATTGAAGGCAGTGTTGAGTTGATTTGTGATAGGAGCCTGGAGCCATTTGAGCAACCATTAAGTGTTAATAAGCTAGTGGTTTTTAAATATGGAAACCAGGAAATAGAGTTGAGTGATGAAATCGTCTTGATCACACACGAAACACCACAAATTGATCTTGGACAGTTTATATATGAATTTATAGCCCTTGAAGTCCCGATGAAGAAACTGCATCCACGATTTAAGGCCGAAGCAACTGATTCAGACACTATTATTTATAGCTCTGCATCAGAAAAAGATAAAAATGAAATTGATCCCAGGTGGGAGAAACTTAAAAAACTAAAATAAATACGACTAAAATTTAATTTGATATGCCACACCCCAAACGAAAAACCTCGACCACAAGAAGAGACAAAAGAAGAACCCATTATAAAGCTACCGCCAAGGAATTAGTTGTTTGTCCTACAACAGGAGAAACTCATATGCCTCACAGGGCTTTCTGGCACGAAGGCAAACTTTACTATAAAGGAAAAGTAGTAATGGAGCAAGAGACTGCCGCCTGATCGCATGGTAGTAAACATACTTTCTTTATCAGACCTTACTCGTCAGATGTTGAGTTGTTTTGACTTAATCAATTTCAAAAAGATTATTCTTGAACAAAATCATAAACTGATTATTACAACATTGTAAATCCATTATAAAAGTCTGGTGTAAAAAGCCGGGCTTTGTTGTTAATTATATTAATTCCTATGTCAAAAATCAGAGCAGCAATAACAGGTGTAGGCGGCTATGTGCCCGACTACATCTTAACCAACAAAGAGCTCGAAACCATGGTTGAGACCAACGATGAATGGATCACCTCAAGAACCGGTATCAAGGAAAGAAGAATATTAAAAGGTGAAGGCAAGGGCACCTCTGTAATGGGTATTGAAGCCGTGAAAGACCTGCTAAAAAAAACAAATACAGATCCCAGCGAAATTGAATTGCTTATTTGCGCTACCGTAACTCCTGATATGCTATTTCCGGCTACGGCCAATATCATTGCAGCAGAAATTGGCGCACGTAATGCATTTAGTTATGATGTTTCAGCAGCATGTTCGGGTTTTCTTTTCGCACTTGAAACAGGATCAAAATTTATTGAGTCAGGCGCATACAAAAAAGTGGTCATTATTGGAGCAGATAAAATGTCTGCTATTGTAAACTATAAAGAAAGATCTACCTGTATTATTTTTGGTGATGGAGCAGGCGCTGTACTGCTTGAACCTTCTACTGATGGAAACGGCATCATCGATTCATTGCTTAGAGTAGATGGAACGGGTGAAGATTATCTGCACATGAAAGCCGGTGGCAGCCGCATACCATCTTCACATGCCACAGTAGATGCAGACTTGCACTATGTACACCAGGAAGGCGCAACCGTATTTAAGTTTGCCGTAACCAATATGGCCGAGATTTCTTACCAGGTGATGAAACGCAATGGTTTAACTGGCGAAGATGTACAATGGCTTGCACCACACCAGGCAAACAAAAGAATTGTGGATGCAACTGCTGATCGCATGGGGCTTCCCAATGAAAAAGTATTGATGAACATTGAACGTTATGGAAACACCACGGCAGGCACTATCCCACTCTTACTTTGGGATTTTGAAAAAAAATTCAAAAAAGGTGATAATATGATATTGGCAGCATTTGGAGGCGGATTCACCTGGGGGGCAATTTATCTTAAATGGGCCTACAGTCCCAAATAATAACCTTACACAACCACAACCGCGCACATACTTATAAGCGAATTGTAATTTGTTTTATCATTTGTAATTTAAGGCGTTAATTTTTTATGGCAACTATTTCGGATTTAAGCAGAGGAAATTTTATTCGTTACAACGGAGAGATTGTTCAGGTAACAGAACTTGAGCACAGAACACCCGGCAACCTGCGTGCATTCTATCAGGTAAAAATGAGAAATATTAGAAATGGTAAATTAATTGAAAACCGTTTCAGGCCCGGTGAATCTGTTGATCAGTTGCGCGTAGAAACCAAAGAATATCAATACTTGTATCCTGATGGGGAAAGTCTGGTTTGCATGGATAACCAAACCTTTGATCAGATTTATTTAGATAAAGCATTACTTGGAGATTCGGTAAAGTACATCAAAGAAGGTGTAACACTACTCATAGCCTTTGAAGATGGCAATACTCCTATACAAGCCGAAGCGCCACAACAAGTTGAAGTGGAAGTAACTTATACAGAGCCCGGCATGCAAGGCGATACCGCCACACGTACCTTAAAAGCTGCTACCATAGAAACAGGCGCAGAAATAAGGGTACCTTTATTTATTAATAATGGTGATAAAGTAAAGATAGATACCCGTACCGGTGAATATTTAGAAAGAGTTAAAAACTAAAATACTAAATCATGAGCAAGTCAAGAGCTAAAAAAACTGCTCCTAAGCAAGCAGCAAGCAAAACAGGAACTACAGGTGCCTTTGCCTTAAAGACTCAGGAGATAAGAGACCTGATCGACTTCATTTCCAATTCAGGACTCAATGAAGTCAATCTTGAAATTGCCGAGCTTAAACTTCATGTAAAAAGGCAACCCGATATTGCAACGCAAGTATATGAAAGTAAAATGCCGGTAATGTCGGCTCCTGCCCCAGCTGCGGCACCTCAGACACAGGCTGCAGCAAGCCCTGCGCCTAAACCTGCGGAACCCGCATCAGGAAGAAACACAGTTGAAGTACGATCTCCCATGATTGGTACATTCTACAGGTCATCTAATCCAGAGAACCCTCCGTTGGTTCAGGTGGGCGACAAGATCAGCAAAGGCCAAACACTTTGTATTATTGAAGCGATGAAGTTGTTCAATGAAATTGAATCGGAAGTTTCGGGTACCATAGTGAAAATAGTGGCTGAGAATGCAAATCCTGTTGAATACGATCAAGTACTTTTTATTGTTGAACCCGATTAATCAAAACAATTTTCAACATTTACAATAGTGTTGTGTTAAGTTAGTTTTGAATTTTGAACCTTGAATCTAATATATGTTTAAAAAAATATTAATAGCTAACCGGGGTGAGATCGCATTAAGAATTATCCGGACCTGCCGCGAAATGGGTATCAAAACAGTGGCAGTTTATTCTACTGCTGATAAGGAAAGTCTGCATGTACGATTTGCCGATGAAGCAGTTTGCATTGGAGCACCCCCAAGCAAAGATTCTTATTTGAACATACCACGCATAATCAGCGCTGTTGAAATTACCAATGCAGATGCCATACATCCCGGCTATGGATTTCTTTCAGAAAATGCGGAGTTCTCTGCGGTATGCCATGAATACGGAATAAAATTTATTGGACCTACCCCAGAGATGATCAACAAGATGGGTGACAAGGCAACTGCAAAAGCAACTATGAAAGCCGCTGGTGTACCCACCATACCCGGATCAGAAGGATTACTTAGCTCATTGGAAGAAGGAATAAAGCTGGCAAAGAAAATTAAGTACCCGGTAATTGTTAAAGCTACTGCAGGAGGTGGCGGCCGTGGCATGCGAATTATTAATGACGAATCTGAATTTAAGAAAGCTTGGGATGATGCACGAAGAGAATCAGCGGCTGCTTTCGGAAATGATGGTTTGTACCTGGAAAAATTTGTTGAAGAACCCCGCCACATCGAAATACAAATTGTAGGCGACCAATACGGCAAAGTTTGTCACCTTTCTGAGCGTGACTGTTCTATACAGCGCAGGCACCAAAAATTGGTGGAAGAAACTCCTTCTCCTGTAGTTAGCCAGGAACTGCGCGAACGCATGGGAGAAGCTGCCATCAAAGGGGCAAAAGCAATTAACTACGAAGGTGCAGGTACCATAGAATTTCTTGTTGACAAACATGGTGATTTCTTTTTTATGGAGATGAATACCCGTATACAAGTTGAACATCCCATCACAGAAGAGGTTACAGATTATGATCTAATTAAAGAACAAATAAAAGTTGCGGCAGGTGTGCCTATTTCAGGTAAAAACTATTTCCCGAATCTTTATGCTATGGAATGCCGCATCAATGCGGAAGATCCGGTTAATGGTTTCAGACCATCACCAGGTAAAATTACCAACCTGCATTTGCCGGGCGGTCATGGCATACGGGTCGACAGCCATGTATATGCCGGATATACCATTCCTGCTAATTACGATTCCATGATTGCCAAGTTGATTGCCACCGGTCAATCGCGTGACGAGGTAATTACACGAATGAAGCGCGCCTTGCAGGAGTTTGTGATTGAGGGAATTAAAACTACTATTCCTTTTCACATTAAACTGATGGACAATGCGCAGTTTAAATCAGGTAAGTTTACCACCAAGTTTTTAGAAACTTCTTTTGATTTTGATAGTTTGAAATAATAAATCAAAACCAATTTACTATTGAAAACGCAGCCTATGGTTGCGTTTTTTGTTTATAAATCAGAACAATTTTGAGTTATAACAAATAAAAAATATATTCAATTGTTCATACACAGGTAACGGTGGTCATAGTTAAGATAAACAATTAAAAACAATATGAAGAAATCATACCTATTACTGCTGATTTTAATTGTTCCAATTTTTACTAAGGGACAAGATGCTGTTATCCATTTTGATGTTAAAAATACTTCGACTAAAGAAATTTTAATTCTTAATGACGATTTCACAAATGCGAAAGTAATGTTTGGAGAACGAGTCATTAAACTGCCATTATTTGATGGAAAGGCAAGTCATACATTTAAACTATCCAAATCCATTTTTGTACTTATTTACTATCGGGCTGATTCAACGAAAAACTATTCCAGATATAATTTTTATTTGTCTCCTGGCGACAGTTTGTATTTTTCTGTTGATACAAATAATCCAGAAGCATCTTGCAGAGTAATAGGCAAAGGAAGCGAAAATAATCAACCATTAATTCAACAAGTCAATAATTACAATCTTAAACTTGATGACTACAAGAAGGATACATTGCCTGACAATGTATTCAAATACATTAAAGAACAACACACAATTAAAGATAAAATTCTAAGTAATTATATAGACACATATAGCCCAACAAATGAATTTACAAAAATACATTTGTTATCAATTCAATATTTTTCTTTAATTGAATACATCAAATTTAAGGGTAGCCAAAAATTTTACATACGTGAATCTTTTTTTAGAAATGAAAACAGATGGCAAGCAATAGAAGATTCTCTTAGCAATGTTATTTCGATAGGTAACGATGAGTTGTTAAATAATCCAAACTATGTTTATTTTCTATCTACTTATTTGACAAGGATAAAGGAACGACTATGGAAACACCCTGAATTGTTACAAGAATATTTCTCAGATGATGAAGCTGCCGTAATAATGAAAGAAGATCCGGAAAATCTTCCAATGGAACGAATCATTAACAAGCACTTTATAGGTAAATCAGCTGAGATTTTATATGCAGTTCTATTCAAAGATGCAATCAACGAAACAGAAGACAATCTTCCTGAAATATTTGCTCGCTTTAAACAACAGTATCCTAACAGTAAATATATTCTTTATATAGAACCAGATATACTAAAAATAGTAGAAAGAAGAAATCGTAAGTTGACTAGTAAAATGATACTTATTGAAAACCCTGAGTCAATTCAGACTTTTGAAAATGTGCTTAAACTGGTAAAGGGAAAAACTGTTTTGTTAGATATGTGGGGGACTTGGTGCGGACCGTGTCGTTCTGAGCTTTTACAAAATTCCGACTCTATCAAGAACTATTTCAAAAGTAAAGAATTGGACTACCTATACATAGCAAATCATGACTTAGGCAAAGAAGATAAATGGAAAGAATTGATTGCGTATTACAACTTAACAGGTACGCATATTTTGGCAAATGAAAATCTCACCAGGGATATAATGACAAAGGTTAATGGTGATGGGTATCCTACATATGTTATTATTAAAAAAGATGGGACTTTTGAACTTTCAAAAGCTGGTTATCCAATGGACAGAAACGTTCTGTATAAACAATTGGATGAGGCATTGAACTATTAAACCATTCTTTTAAAGTACAAGAAACGAGAAAATGAATTCACAGCTACCAACCCTTGTATGCGTTATGCTACATGACTGTCTCATACAAGGGCGACACAATCGATCACTACAGTATTTTTATTAATTTGATTTAAATTGGAATACAAAAAAATAAATAGGGCAAGAATAAAAAGAATGCCCATGAATAGTAGTATATAAAATAACCATTTTCAAATACTGATTATGAAGTACTCATCTGAAATACTAAGGGTTATCTTAAGTTTAATATTTATTTCGCATGGCTTGGCCAGGCTGTACTACCAATCAATTGACGATTTTGGAGGTTTTCTTTCGAGCAAGGGCCTACCTTTTGGGTTGGTACTTGCCTGGAGCATAACCATTGGCGAAATTGTTAGTGGGACATTACTTGGGTTCGGAAAATTTGTTAGGTACTGTATTGTGTTTCATGCCTTAGTTATTCTGGTTGGTATTTTTATGGTTCATTTACCAAACGGTTGGTTTGTAGTGGGACACGGCTCAGGTGGAATAGAATACAGCTTATTGATTTTAGGTGTATTGTTTTATTTGTTTAGCAGTCACAAAAGAAGATGATGAAATGTGCGCAAGCAAAGCGCCAATGCAGCAAAAACAGCTTAGTTACTAAAAGCAATTGAATGGATTGTATAAGTTCAAATACTACTCTCCTAAGCCCTCCCTTAACTTCTTCGGCAACTTGGCTTTGATCAATTCATAAGATTGCAAGAGATACGTTTTCCATTCTTTCGCATTCAACCTGGAACGATCGGTTACCGTTACCCATTTTGCCCTCGCCAAATAAGGAGCCGGCATGAAGCCCTCTCGCGATGAAAGCTCTTCAAACTCCTCTTCCCTCACTTTAAAAGAAACGTTATCTGGCGGCTCAAGATCTGCAATACAAAATATTTT
>CAZVFM010000014.1:0-23622 GCA_964626095.1 uncultured Roseivirgaceae bacterium
TTCAGGTTTTGTCATTTTCCATTCAAGTGTTTTTTCCACCAGAATTGAAAGACAACGAGTGCCCAAATTCGGGCATGTACATCTCCGGGACTATAGGTAAAAAGTTGTTTTTTGAGTTTATGAATTTCAGGGTAATTGAATATCCCCTGTTCCTTTATTAGTTTTTCAGAAAGCAAATCGTCTAAAATCAAGCTTTTCATTTCTCTTCTGAACCACTTAAGTAATGGGACTTCAAAGCCTTTTTTAGGACGATTGTATAGTTCAGGGGGCAGCACATCTCTGAAAGCATCTTGCAAGACTTTCTTTCTAGTATTCTGGTCAATTTTATAATTGCCAGGTAGACTAAAAACGAAATCTACTACTTCAACATCCAGAAATGGCACACGTACTTCAAGGCTATTGGCCATACTCATCAAATCTACTTTTGTGAGCATGTCGCAACTTAATACTAGTTGGGTATCCGTAAGAAGTACATCGTTGATCTGTTCTTGATCGGGAATGTTTTGAAGCAAGCTGGATTTTACATCATTATAATTTTCATCATTGGGATGATAAGCTCTATTTAATAATTTCAATGCAGCATCTTCATCTGCATAACCTGCCCATCTCCAATAACGTTCTTTACTGTTGAGTTTCATGCCTTGAGCAAATCTCTTTAATTGTCTGCTTTTATTTGCCAATAGGTTATTTCTTGAGGATGGCAGTGCCTTCCACAAGGGCAGCAGGGCTGCTACGGTTTTTTCTCTCCATCCAACCTGAATGGCACGAAGATGTGCAGCGTGTTTATTATAACCTCCTAAAAGTTCATCGGCACCATCACCGGAAAGTGCAACTGTGGCATGCTTGCGAGTCTCCTGACTCAAGATATAAACTGCAATTGCAGATGAATCAGCAAAAGGTTCATCTATGTAGTTAAGTATGTCATTTACATGCTTGTATAAATCATCATTGCTCAGCGAAAAAATTGTATGTGTTGTATTTAAATGTTTAGCTACTAGCGTGGCATATTTGGTCTCATCAAAAAATTTCTCATCCCGATACCCAATAGAAAAAGTGTGTAGATCGGGTTTGTGTTTAGCCGCCAGGGCACACACTACAGAAGAATCAATTCCTCCACTTAAAAATGCTCCGAGGGGCACATCTGCAACCAATCTTTTTTGAACGGCATTTTCTAAAAGTTGTTTGAGCTCTGTTTTCGCCTGGTCGTATGACAAAGTATTGCTATTCACTTTTTCCTTGTTGTAGGGAATAGTGTAGTATTTGGCAATGGACAATTTGCGATTTACAATCTTTAGAAAATGTCCGGGAAGTAATTTCTTTACTGAACTGAAAATGCTATGAGGTGCAGGGATGTAGTTTAGTTGCAAATAATTAAGCAGTGATATTTTGTCTATTTCTTTGTCAATGCCATAAGCCATTATGGCCTTCATTTCTGAAGCAAAGAGAAACTTATCTTCATCATGCTGGAAAAGCAGTGGTTTTATACCATATCGGTCACGGGCAATGAAAAAGCTTTGTTCAGTTTTGTCGTAAATGCAAAAAGCGAAGAAGCCATTTAATTTATTGAGACAGCTTTCTTTCTCTTTGATGTAGAGTTTGAGAAGTACTTCAGTATCTGATTGCGATTTAAATGAAACACCTGCTGATTCAAGTTCTTTTCTTAACTCCCGGAAGTTGAAGATTTCACCATTGAATACGATCGCGAATCTCCCGCTTTCATCCCACATGGGCTGATTACCTGCTTCACTTGTATCAATAATCGATAGCCTTCGATGGCCTAATCCTACAAAGGCATCTGAATAAACATTGTGAAAATCTGGTCCGCGTTTGCTCAGCGACAGTGTTGCGGCAGTTACGTTTATCATGTTGACTTTGCCAACAAGGTTAAATGCCATGATGCCGGTTATGCCGCACATGAATTTTTAAAGTACTCTGATTTTAATGTTCCTGAACCAGACTTCTTGCCCGTGATCTTGTAAGCTAATATGACCTTTTGAATATGCTCCATAGCCGGCTTCATCTTTCCATTTGCTGTTCTCTTTCAAACCAAGCCACTCTTCTGTACCAATTTCGTATGACAAAATTTTTTGGTTGTTGATCCAATGTTCTACATGATTTCCGTTTACAATGAGTCGCCCCGTATTCCATTCACCCACCGGATGAATCGTTGCGCCAAGGGCCGGATGCATGCCATAGTTAGATCCGGTTTTTTGCCAATCTAAAAGCTCACCCGGATAGCCAACATCATCAATCAATTGAAATTCAGGTCCACTGAAATAGGGTTGACTCAATTCTTCGCTTACCCTGAAAATTACTCCGCTATTTCCTTGCCGGGCAATCTTCCACTCAAAATGAAATTCAAAATTTTCGTATTGCATTTTGGTAATTAAATCGGCACGCTGTTGTGCGTTATCAAAATCTTTGCAGTGCAAAATGCCATCTTCAATTACCCAGCTATTGTTTGGTTTGTTTTGATACATGCGCCAGGCATCTAAATTTTTACCGTCAAATAGAATTTGCCAATCGTCTTCCTGGTTTTGTGATAATTCTTTGTTTGCGCAGGCGAAGAACAGAAGTATGCAGATGGCTGATAGGTATTTCATATTATTCAATTTTTCTTAGAAAATTTTTCCGGGATTTAAAATTCCATTGGGATCAAATGCTTTTTTGATCCCACGCATTACCTGCAAATTGGCTTCTTTCATTGCTATCGGCATATAAGGTTTTTTGGCTATGCCTATGCCGTGTTCGCCCGATAGTGTGCCGCCAAGACTTACAGTGAGTTTAAAAATCTCAGCTATGCCCATTGGAATTTTAGTTTTCCAGTCTTCATTGCTGATTTGTTCTTTCAAAATATTTACGTGCAGGTTCCCATCACCTAAATGTCCGAAACATACTGTATTGAATCCAAACTGCTTGCCAATTTCTTTTATACCGCTGACTAATTTAGGAAGATTAGCACGAGGCACCACCACATCATCTGATTTAGTAAGTGTGTAAGCGTTAACAGCCGGAGAAATATTTTTTCTAATTTTCCAGAGCTCATCTTTTTGTGCAGATGTTTCGGCAAACAATACTTCTCCAATTTGAAATTGTTCTACCACATTCATTACGCGCTCGGCATCACGCATCAATACTTCTTCATCGTTGCCATCCAGTTCGCACAATAAATATGCATCCATATTAGCAGGGAAAACGGTATTAACTTTACTGTTGTATATTTTTTCAACGTAGTCAACAGTTTTCATTGCTGCCTCCCTTTCAAAGAATTCCATTCCTGATGGTGTTATACCAGCCCTGAAAATCGAAGCAATAGCTTTGCAAGCTTCTTCATTGGTACTGAATGGAATCAAGAGTAATACATCTTTCTGAGGAAAACCTCTGAGCTTAAAAACAATTTTAGTAATAATTCCTAAAGTACCTTCACTGCCACACATGAGTTGCGTAAGATTGTAACCTGTGGAGTTTTTCAACACGTTGGCTCCGGTCCAAATGATTTCCCCGTTGGGTAAAACCACTTCAAGATTGATCACATAGTCACGCGTTACGCCATACTTTACTGCTTTAGGTCCTCCGGAATTGTTGGCGATGTTCCCCCCGATATAGCATGAGCCTCGACTGGCTGGGTCAGGCGGATAGAATAGTCCCTTCTCTTTTACAGCGTCTTGAAATACTTCGGTAATTACACCTGGTTCTACGGTAGCCTGTAGGTTGAGTTCATCAATATGTAAAATTTTATTGAAGTACTCCATTGAAATTACTACACCCTGATGTATGGGGAGAGCGCCTCCGCTTAAGCCGGTACCACCGCCACGTGGGGTCACCGGAAGCATGTACTTATTGCAGAGTTTTAAAATTTCACTGATCTCTTCTGGGCTTTGAGGCTTTAATACTATTTCAGGTTCAAATTGGTAGTCTTCAGTTTTATCGTGCCCATAATCCAGCCTACGTTCTTCATCAAGCAAAATATTGTCTTTTCCTATAATTTGCTCAAAAGCGGCTATCAGTTCTGGGGTAATCTTGCCAAATGCCATGTAAAAATTTGTATTTTTGAATGTTTAACAATCTGCGATTGGATTTGCCTCTTCGCAGGCACAAAAGTAAGCATTTATGTCAGTGCGTATAGTGCATTTTTTGCTGATGGTCTTACTGTTAAGTTCTTGCGCAACTTCGCGCAAAGCAAGGCAGAAACAGGCTAAGATTGATAAGGTGATAGCAACCGCCCGAACGTATACAGGGACCCCTTATAAATACGGTGGAACTACCCGTTCCGGGATGGATTGTTCCGGTTTACTCCTAAATGCCTTCAGAGCCATTGATATGGATATTCCGCGGACATCTGAAGCGCAAAGCAAAATTGGTGAGAAAGTAAAAATCAAGAAGCTCAGAGAAGGTGACCTGGTATTTTTCGCAACGGGTAAGAAAAAAAGAGTAATTACCCATGTGGGCCTGGTAACCGATCGCAGACCAACCGGTGATGTTTGGTTTATTCATGCATCTACTTCTTTAGGCGTGGTTGAGGCCAACCTATTTACAGATTATTACCGAAAACGCTATCGAAAGGCAAGAAGGGTGATTCAATAAAGACGGTGAAGGGTAAATAGTCTGCCCAGCGATGATTTCGCGTAGCTTGGTTATGGTGATATTGTTTTTTTCTAATTTGGAATCGCTAACATATGCTACAATGAAAACATCAATGAGTAAGTCAAGAAGAAAATTTTTAAAACTATCTGCGCTTTCTGTTCCATTATTTTCAATTAAAGATTTGCCGATATTTTCTTTGAATGAGAAAAGAAAGCCTATAGTAGTTGCTACATGGAACAATACATTGGCCAATCAGGCTGCATGGAAAATATTGAACGATAAAGGTAAAGCCCTTGATGCAGTAGAGCAGGGCGCACGTGTACCTGAGGCTAATCCAAAAGATACTTCTGTAGGTTATGGTGGTTTTCCAGATCGTGAGGGAAAGGTAACATTGGATGCATGTATTATGGATGAAAATGGAAACTGTGGATCTGTGGCATTTCTTGAGCAAATCAAGCATCCCATTTCTGTGGCGCGCCTGGTGATGGAGAAAACGCCACACGTGATGCTGGTAGGTGAAGGTGCTTTGCAGTTTGCTTTGTCGCAGGGTTTTAAAAAGGATAACATGTTACATCCTGATGCTGAAGCGGCATGGAAAAAATGGTTAGAAAAAAATCAAGAGTATAAACCTCATCATGAACCTGGCCAACACGATACCATTGGAATTTTAGCATTGGATGAAAATGGAGATTTATCGGGGGCGTGTTCAACCAGCGGTATGGCGTATAAAATGCGAGGCAGGGTTGGAGACTCACCCATAATTGGTGCAGGATTATTTGTAGATAATGAAGTTGGTGCTGCCACCGCAACAGGTGTAGGAGAGGAGATGATTCGCATTGTGGGTAGTCATACCATTGTGGAGTTGATGCGCCAGGGAAGAACAGCCCAGGAAGCTTGTGAAGAGGCTGTGATGCGGGTAATTAAAAAGCATGGTGATGCTGCAAAAAATTTGCAAGTGGCTTTTCTTGCGCTAAGTAATACAGGCGAGGTAGGTGCTTACTGCACCACACCGGGATTTCAATATACCATTAGCACAAAAGATCAGCAGCACCAGGTTGTAAATTCGGATTACTATTTTAAATGATTTACTGGTAAAAGATATATGCAGGCAATTTTGATTGAGGTCGTTGCTTACAATCTCCAATCTGTTACTTCTGCCGTAAATGGAGGAGCAGATCGTATTGAACTTTGCGTAAGCCCGGAGGATGGAGGAACTACCCCTTCTTACGGTATTATTGAACAAGCCAGAAAGCTTTGTCCGCTCGACTTGTTCGTGATGATTCGCCCAAGAAGTGGTGATTTTCTATACGCTATCCATGAGTTCAACGCCATGAAAAGTGATATTGCACAATGCAAGCTTTTGGGTGTGGATGGTGTTGTGTTTGGAATACTAAAAGCAGACGGAACTATTGATAAGCAGCGCTGTAAGGAATTAATTGAATTGTCACGACCATTAAAAGTTACTTGTCACAGGGCTTTTGATATGACGCCCGATCCCTTTCAGGCATTAGAGGATTGTATTGAACTTGGATTCGATCGTATTTTAACTTCTGGTCATAAAGCCAAAGCAATAGATGGTGCGGATCTTATTGGTGAATTAATTCAGCAAGCTGCTGGTAGAATCAGCATTATGCCCGGTGCTGGAATTACCGAAACAAATGTATTGTCGCTGGTGAAAAAGACCAATGCATTCGAAATTCATCTCTCGGCAAGTAACTACGTTGAAAGTAAAATGGATTATCTAAATCCGGATATTAATACAATGGGAGGCTCAGCTTCTTCACTTCATCAAATCAAATCAGTAGATGAAGGAATGCTAAGGCGCATCAGGGCTTTACTAAAATAATATGGCCGCCCTTCGAAATGAATCTCCGGGCGGCCGATACTAAACCTGGACCTAATTTTTAATCTATTTTTTCTTACCCTTGATTGGCATACTTCTGAATTGACCTATACTCATGGTGCCATCAAACTCATCACCATTTATAACCGCATTCACTTCGATCAACACTTCATTACCGCCAAAATTTACTTTGTAGTTAAAGTACAAATTATTCCCAATCACAGATATCTCAGAAATGTTTGTTTCCTGACGCATCATGTTGCTCTTGATCGTACCTATAAAATTTTCTTCTTCTTTGCTGAAAGAAATGTCTCCTGTTCCAGGCTGAGGGCCATCAATGGTATATGCCCAGGCGCCACTTACATCAGCATCTTCAGTCGCATCATCCTTGGTTATGGTTGGGCGCTGACTCGCTGCTGTTGGGTTGTTGCCAGATGAAATTACAGGCATAGCACTGCGTTGAGGAATGGCTCCGGTACCTTGTGCTTGCCCGGCATCCATCTGTGAGAAATCGCCACCATTGCCATCTTTCATGTCATCATTATTGATACTTTTTCTTCTGCGCGGACGTTGATCAAAACTCATCTTGCCAATTCGGTAATTAAAATTGACCTTGAAATTCATATTATACATTTCATTGGTGCTGCGTTGAGTAATGTTGGGAGTTATTAGTTCACTGTTGATCTTAAATGGTGTGTATAAGAAGTTTTCTGCGCCTATTCCAACGCTACCTCTTTTTTCAGCGAAGCTCTTATTAAGGCTTAGACTGTAAATACCAAAACCCCCCCTTGTTCCCTGCAGTTGTACCTGTCGGCCGCGATAAAAACTAAAGAACTGCAGCGCCAGGGTTTTAGTTAATTCATAATTACCGAATAGTCTACCACTTATAACCCAACCTTGGTTGGCCGCAGTGAATTCAGGATCAGGATCGTTATTATTCAGGTTAGCATAGTAAACATCCGAACCACCGTTTAAAGTCAATTTGCCAACGTTTACACTTACAAAAGCACTCATGCCGTATGCATCTTCTTGTCCGATGTTGCGGTAGGTTGTGCGAATGGTATCCTGACCCACTACATCACGCACGCTTTGTATAGCATTGTTGGTGTTACGGGCAAAACCTGAAAGGTTAATCGAAGTACCTTTTACAAACATGCTATAACCTAATTCAAAATTATTGGTAAACTCCGGGTCAAGCTGTGGGTTACCCTCAGTAATGTTTAACGGGTTAGATGCCTGAATATTTGGATTCAGGAATTGGATGGAGGGGCGTTGTATGCGCCTGTTATACGAGCCTTTTAATGTATTGCCGTTAGACAATTTTTTAGAAACATTTACGCTTGGCACCAACACACCGTATGAGGGTATTTCAATATTGTCTTCAGTTCTTGAGTAGGCGTTAATATCTGTATACTCATAACGTGCACCTGCTTTGAAGCTATACGACTTCATGGTGTTGTAGGTATAAGCCAAATAGGTAGACGAAACGTTTTGATCATAGTTTAAAACATTTGAAAGTGCAGCACTTTGCAGGGGAACGTATTCACCATTTGCGCCTTGAGCAAAGAAGAAGGCAAAATCACTTTGAACACTTCTGGCAATTTGCTTGGCACCAATTTCCAGCATTTGATTATCGTTAATTGGTGTTTGGTAATCTACCTGAAGGGTCATTTCCTGGTTGAAACTCTCATTTAAATTTTTCTGACTATTAATTACAGAAAAATCATTCTGATTGATAAGACTGTTTACAAAATCGTTGTTGCGGTTGTTGCGGCTAAATAAAGCAAGCACACTGAACTCCTGTTGAGGCTTTTCAAATGTCTTGGTATAAGTAAGATTTAAATCAATGTTTTGAGAATTATCCAATGTATTTACCTCATTTAGTAAGTTGCTAACCAGTACATCGTTTTCGAATCTTTGCGTTAGTAAGCCATCTTGCCAGCTTCTTCCATTTCTTGCACCAATTCTTACCGAACCTGTCAATGAATTGTATTTATTGATATCATAATCAAGTCCGAGATTATAATTACCAAAAAGATTTTGATTGCGTGTATCTGTTTGCTGGGTATTTAGTATCTCGTCCCCATTTTGATTTCTTGTTAATTGATTATTGCTAAAACCGCCTTGCATATTGTAATTGGCGCGTCCCCAACCTCCTAATGAAATGCCTAATTTTCCTCGTCTGTAGTTTCCATTCAATCCAAGGTTTGAGCCACGGTAACCTGCACTACTATTAATATTAAGAGTTGCGCCTTCCAGTGTATTCTTTTTTGTGATGATGTTGATGATACCGGCAGATCCTTCAGCATCATATTTGGCAGAAGGTGAAGTAATTACTTCAACAGATTTAATTTGTTCGGCCGGAATTTGTCTTAACGCATCAGAAATGCTGCTGGCCATTATTGTAGAAGGCTTATTGTTAATTAATACCGTAACATTAGAATTACCTCGAAGCGTAACATTACCATCAAAATCAACGGTTAAAAGAGGCACACGTTGCAATACGTCTGTAGCATCGCCACCTCTTGTAGTGGCATCATTCTCTGCATTATATATGGTTCTGTCAACACGCTCTTCAATAAGTGCACGTTGTCCTTCAACTACCACATCTCCGAGAACAGTTGTAGATGAACTCAGGCTTACGGCACCAAGATCAATACTTTCTTTTCCATCAATGAATTCTATTTCTTGTTCAAAGCTTTCAAATCCTATAAAGGAAATGACAACTTTGTATTTGCCTGAAGCTATTTTCCCGAGTGTAAATTTCCCTTTTTCATCACATATGGTACCATCAATGGGTTTGTCCGTGGCGGGGTCTACAAGGGCAACTGTTGCATACTCAACCGGCAAGTTACTTGCAGCTTCGATTACGCTACCGCTTATTTTGCCATTACCCGTACTACGCTGAGCTGATGCGATGAGGCTTACAAAAGTAAGAGCCAAAAGTGTTAATAAATACTTCATTCTAATTTCTTTAAAGGGTTTTAATAATGGCTCTTAAGCATTAGCATCAGGGCCGGTATTGTGTTAAACCGCAAATGAAGCAGGAAGTTTTGCCTGTTATGAGGCATTTAGACAGATCCTTGTAAGTAATCGACCATCCCGAAAAATACTCGACTGTTTGGGTATATCGGATAAGTTTGGCCTACTGTCGATAGTTGAGTATAGGCGGTCTAATACTGCCCCTGATCGGCAATCATTTTTGAAGTATAACGTACCTTTAGGAAAATTCTATTGTTAGGCGTAGACATAGAGCGTTTTAAATTAAAGCCATGCAAACTTACTTTCAACGTAACAGGGTACTCATACTGCACATACTGTTCTGGTGTATATACCTGTCGTTTACTTTTTATCAGATCAATTTCTATCAACAGCAAAGGGGTTACGACTGGTCGCGGGCGTTAAAATTCACTTCTGTACAACTCTGTTTTACCCTACTTATTGCCTACCTGAATTATTTCATATTCCTGCCCAGATTTATGCGGCATAAAAAACTGTTGCGGTATTTTATTGAGTTTCTTCTGCCATTTGGTGTTTTGATTACCGGCAGGATACTCCTGCAACGTTATCTGATAGATGGCTACACAACTCGCGAAGGCTATTTCTATTCTAATCTTTATGTAGTTTCTGTTGTATCCATCACTTTATTTATTGCCATATTCGTAGGTATGTTGCGCTTTGCGGCCGACTGGTTTGAATTGGAAGCCAAAAAGAAAGCGATTGAAAACGAACGCCTAATGGCTGAGTTAAATTTTTTGAAGGCACAAATCAATCCGCACTTTCTGTTTAACACATTGAATAATCTTTATTATCTGGCTTATTCTAAGTCGGATAATACAACTGAGGTGATTGATAAGCTATCGAAAATGATGCGCTATATGATTTACGATTCAAATCATCCGAAGGTGCTTCTCAGTAAAGAAATAGAGTACATGCAAAACTATATCAGCCTTGAGCAGTTGCGCCTCAACAATGAAGTACCAGTCAATTTTAAGGTTGAAGGAGAGTTGGAGAATATGCGTATTGCTCCGCTTATTTTTATTACCTTTCTGGAGAACGCTTTTAAGCATGGTGTTAATAACAAAACTTCTGAAGCTTGGGTAGATGTAAGTATCTTGCTTAATGGAAATGAGTGTGTGTATACTGTAGCGAATAGTAAACAGCCACTACCACAAGATTCTAAAGAAGGCAAATCGGGCATTGGATTACAAAATGTGCAACGCAGGTTAGAGCTTAGCTATCCCAATCAATATACCTTGAAAGTGGAAGACAAGGAAAATAGTTATTCGGTACAACTCAACATCAAATTAACTTGAGTATCAATTGCTTGATAGTCGAAGACGAACCTCTGGCACGCAGCTTGATGGTTGATTATGTAAAGAAAGTGCCCTCACTTAACATGGTTGCCGCTTGCTCAAGTGCACTTGATGCTATGGAGATACTTCGCAAGGAGTCCGTTGATTTGATCTTGTTGGATATTCAAATGCCTGAGATAACGGGTATATCCTTTTTAAAGACTTTGCATAAGAAACCTATGGTAATTTTTACTACTGCTTATTCAGAATATGCACTTGAAGGTTATGAATTAGATGTTGTTGACTACTTGCTTAAGCCCGTTACTTTCGAGCGCTTTCTTAAGGGAATAGATAAAGCAGCTCAGCGATTAAAATTATCCACGCACTCTTCAGTTAGTATTCCGCAAACTAATCTTGAAAATGCTCCCGATTTTGTATTTGTAAAAGATGGTACGAAGCTGGTGAAAATCAGGTTGAAAGATATTTTGTATGTGGAAGGCATGAAAGATTATGTAACCATTTATACCACAGATCAGAAGGTAACAAGTCTGCAAAGGTTGAAGTCAATGGAAGAGCAATTGCCCGACAATCAATTCGTAAGAATCCATCATTCGTATATTGTAAACATGGCCGCAATTGACAGTATCTATAAAAACGAGGTCCATATTGGAAAAGCTTCACTGCCCATCAGCGAAAGTTATAGAAAGTCATTTAAGGATTTTGTTGATGGAAAACAGATGCAGTAGTTACCCGGCCATATGCGTCTTGAACATAAAAATGCCATTCGTATGAACAGCTTGTGTAGGGTGCACATCCTCCCGAGGTTAGAAGGAGAAGGATACGATGGGGTAATAAAAAAGGTGGAGCATATCGGAGTCGAACCGATGACCTCTACAATGCCATTGTAGCGCTCTAGCCAGCTGAGCTAATGCCCCAAAGGGTCACAAATATATTTCAATTTAGATTATTGACAAATATTAACCCATGATCGTACCAATACCTTTACCTAAATGCGCATGACATTCTTTTAGGTGCTCAGCCAATGGGAATATATTAGGTTGGGCGCATTTAATTATTTTGTAATTTTCAACTTTAAGAGTAACTAATTCATAGAATTCACAAATGGCAAAGCTTAAGAATATAATAAGGCAGCTTTCTGAAAAGGACTACAAAGCACTTTATGAATATTTACAGGATGGTAATGCCGACAAGACTGCTTTTCTTCTTAAAGCCCTAAGAGATAAGTACTTGACCGATGCAAAAATAATGATTGAGCTTGAAGTGAACGAGAATGCATTTTATACCCTGCGTTCAAGGCTACACTTAAAAATTGAGGAATTTCTATATGATCAAATGGAGGGTGCGCGTACAGAAACTCTGCGCAAAGTAGCCAACATTAACGAAATACTTTTTACGAAGAAGAAAACCATTGCAATTGCCACACTTAAAAAGCTGGAGAAGGAGCTGTTAGATTATGATTTGTCAAGTGAGCTTACCATTATATACAAGGCATTAAAGAAACTAAGTATTAACTCTCTTGAGTATTTCCATTACTCACAATTGTATAATAGGCATGTAGCATATATGCTCGCAATAGATAAGGCAGAAGATATGCTGGCCCAATATTTCAAAAAATATGGTCAATATTTTCTTTCCGGAATGGACATTGAAAAGCTAGAGTTGAATTTGTTGATGCGCGAAATGCAAAATGTAGCTAAGTTGTATCAATCACATCGCTTATATGTATATCAAAGTTGTATGTTGATTTGGCACCGGTTGTTTGTTGAAGGCGAAGAGAGCATTGATCCAGATTCGGAATCGGTTGAAGACATATTGGCAAATGTTCAAAAAATATTTGAGACCTATCAACTCGATGCAAATTACTATCACCTGAACCTGCTTTTTGAGTATCTAAGATTTGAGTATTACAATCATTATAATGTGTGGAAGCAATCAGAAAAGCATTTTGATGAAGTAAATGATGCTGCTGCCAATCTTTTGATGAATTACAACAACTATACGTTCCCGGCTCAATTTTTTATTTCTAAACTGCATAGGCACATACGCTTAGAAACTACCAAAAAAATGCGAGATGAAATAGAGCTTATTTTTATTGACTATGAGAACGATGAAAGTGATTTGCCAAGATATTTTATAATTGCTTCATATAAAGCACTTGCATGTTATTATGCTGGTGATTACGAGCAATCTGTTAAAGTAATAACCACAACATTAAACAAGGTAAACTTCAAGCGCTTTCCTTACGCATTAGTAGAGATAAAAACATTGCTGGCACTTCAATATGTACTTTTGGGACAATACGGCCTGTTTAAGCGATTAGCTAGTAGTATCAGACGCCAGGCAATGGTAATTGATGCTGATGTTTACAGAAACTTATGGTTTTTCAATAAGTTATTAAGGATAACCGTTAGTGAGGCAAAGGGAAAAAAAGCAAAGAAGCTCAACGGAGTTATATCTTTAATAAACTGGGAGAAAACTAAATTCTTTTCACCGGTTTCCTTAGTTGCACTTGATGCCGACTTTGTAAAAACGTTGACTAAAGTTAAACCTCTAACTTAACTAAATTCTCGTGAGAAAGCGGCTTGTTAATGTAAAGTTTAACGGAGGGGTATTTTTTTGATTTGTTTACATCCTGAGGATTAATTGAGGATGTTAGCATTACAATTCGGCATTTCATTTTAACGGAATCAGAAAGTTTAACAAACTCATCTAAAAACTGAAAGCCATCCATTAGTGGCATATCAATATCAAGAAATATTACATCGGGAAGTACTTTTTCTGCAATATCAGTTTTGTCAATATTCCTTAAAAATTCAATGGCACTTTTTGCACCAGTATGCGTGTAAATAATATTAGCGATATCGGCAGCTTCAATCATTTTTTGATTGATCAGGTTGTCGATTTCATTATCATCGACTAACATAACTGTAGGATATTTTTTACCGGCCATTTTTTAAAAGTGATTTTCTAAATATAATTCGATTAAACCTCATTTCCAAAAGCAATTACAGGTCAAATTTAATGCCTTGTGCAAGTGGTAACTCCTTGCTGTAGTTAATGGTATTGGTTTGCCTGCGCATGTAGATTTTCCACGCATCTGAACCCGACTCCCTTCCACCTCCGGTCTCTTTTTCTCCTCCAAAAGCACCGCCAATTTCAGCGCCCGATGTACCAATGTTTACATTGGCAATCCCACAATCAGATCCGGCATGCGATAAAAAGCTTTCCATTTCTCGCATATTATTTGTCATGATCGCAGATGATAAACCTTGCACAACACCATTTTGAATAGTAATAGCCTCTTCAATAGTTTTGTATTTGATCATATAAAGAATTGGCGCAAAGGTTTCTTCTTGAACAATATTGAACTCATTTTTAACTTCAGCAATAGCGGGTTTTACATAACAACCCGATTCATATCCTTTCCCTGCAAGTACTCCACCCTTTACAATAAACTTTCCTCCTTCTTGTTGAATTTTTTTTAATGCTTTTTTATAAATGCTTACGGCATCTTCGTCAATTAGTGGTCCAACATGATTTTGTTGGTCAAGTGGATTGCCAATGCGAAGTTGATCATAAGCTTTAATTAGTTTATTTTTTACCTCATCAAAAATTTTATCATGAACAATTAATCTTCTGGTACTTGTACATCGCTGACCGGCTGTTCCAACTGCGCCAAATACTGCGGCACGCAGGGCAATGTCGAGATCTGCATCGGGTGTAATAATGATCGCGTTGTTTCCGCCAAGTTCAAGCAAGCTTCTGCCCAGTCGTTCTCCTACAGTTTTGGCAACAACTTTACCCATCCTAATAGAACCAGTGGCAGAAATCAATTCAACCCTTTTATCTGTTGTTATGAATTGACCAACTTTATAATCTCCATTGATTATACATGATACACCTTCAGGCACTTTATTTTTTCTGAATACTCCCGCAATAATTTGTTGACAGGCAATACTGCACAAAGGAGTTTTTTCTGAGGGTTTCCAAATGCATACATTTCCGCAAACCCAAGCCAGCATGGTATTCCATGACCAAACCGCTACAGGAAAGTTGAAAGCTGAAATAATTCCTACAGCTCCTAATGGATGGTATTGTTCGTACATCCGATGAAGAGGGCGTTCAGAATGCATGGTGAAGCCATGTAATTGTCGTGAAAGTCCTACGGCAAAATCACAGATGTCAATCATTTCTTGTACTTCACCCAAACCTTCCTGATAAGATTTCCCCATTTCATATGAAACCAGTTTACCTAATGGTTCTTTGTACTTACGCAAGGCTTGACCAATTTGTCTGACTACTTCACCTCTTTTGGGAGCAGGAACCATGCGCCACCGTAAAAATGCTTCCCTTGCTTTGTTTATTACCTGCTCATAACTTTTCTCATCGCAGGAGCTCACTTTGCCAATGAGCTTACCATCAGCTGGTGAGTAGGATTCTATCACCGGGCCTTTACTTTTGATCCAGTTACTACCTGTAGAAACACCAGGGTTAGATTTATTGATGCCAAGTGTTTTTAGACTTTCTGCGATTCCAAAATTCTGCATAAATAATAAGTGTGATTAGCTATTAGCTGCAAAGCTAATAAATAAAAAGAGGAACTGATTTAGTATAAACTATGAATTGATTTACCATTCCACAGCATAGGAGCGGTGAGTACCCTTCTCATCAATGCCTTCAACGAGAATACTTCCAAACTTGTGTTCTAATATTCGGTTAAGGTCGGCAACATCATCAACCTTGACTTTATCTATATGAGAAATAATAAACCCTTCCTGCATGCCAGAGCTTTCCCATCTTCCTTCTTTTAAATAGCGTAATCGTACACCGCCCGCCAGGTTATAATTTTCCAGTTCTTTTATCGCCAGATTTTCAAAAGTTGCACCACTCAATTCATATTTAAATGCTTTTTTTTCAAGCACTTCAGAACCTTCATTATTTTTAAGTCGGGCAATCGTTTTTCTTTTAGTTCCGTTGCGACTATACTCCACTTCAACTTCTTTTCCTGGTCTGTTTCGAGCAACAATTTCCTGCAGCTCAGAAACTGAATTCACAGAACTGCCATTAATGGCTGTTATTATATCGCCACTTTGTAATCCGGCAGCTTCAGCAGCACTTCCGCTATTGATGTTGTTCACGTATACTCCTTGCGTAAGGTCAGCACCAGTTCTTTCGGCCATGGTAGCATCCATATCCATTATGCGAATACCCAACAAGCCGCGTTGAACCTGCCCAAATTCCAGCAAGTCATCCATTACCTTTTTAACGAGACTAACAGGAATTGCAAATGAGTACCCGGCATAGGTACCAGTGGGTGTAGCTATGGCTGTGTTAATTCCAATCAATGCACCGTCAAGATTTACAAGTGCACCACCACTATTACCAGGATTAACTGCGGCATCAGTTTGTATAAAGGCCTCAACCTGAAGATTATTTTTATCTCTAAGGATTCTGATGTTTCTTGCTTTGGCACTTACAATTCCTGCAGTAACTGTTGAGTTGAGCTCAAATGGATTACCAATGGCAAGCACCCATTCTCCTTGCACGAGGTCATCAGAGTCACCGTAAGGCACAAAGCTCAGGTTGGTTTCATTTATTTTAATCAGGGCAAGATCGGTTGATGGGTCGGTGCCAATAACTTTAGCGAAATACCTTCTGTTATTGCTCAGCACCACTTCTATCCTCGTGGCATCTTCTATTACATGGTTATTGGTTACTATGTAACCATCATCAGAAATAATAACGCCAGATCCCGATGATCTTGGTGAAGGTTTAAAAAAACGTTCCAATGGATTAATACTGAATTCACCCGCACCATAAACAACACCAATATGCACAACGCCAGGTATTACCTTTTGCGCTGCATAACTAAAATTTAGTGTTTCAGGAACTGAAATTTTTGTTGCGCTATCGGACTTCAATCCTGTTAAGAGCAGATTTTGTCGCTCTTCAATCGAATTATAATTCTTGAAATTTTCCAGGCTTACATACCTGATGGTAATAAAGGTGCCCACAACCGCACCTACTACCGATGAAGTAATTACCAGTGCTATCAGCAAAAATCTTTTCATATCAGCTTCTTTCTCGATATCAAATTAATCGATTTTGAGCTAAAAGAGTTTTGATGTTGACAAAAAAGAAAAGGGGGCTTTGTAAAAACCCCCTTTTCTGCCTCTAATTCAAAATAAATTATTTTACTGCGATGGTTTGTTTAAGCAGTTTTTTGCTGTCTTTAGGGATATCGATTTCAAGAACTCCATTGTTGTAGGCTGCGCTTATTTTAGTAGGATCAATAAACTCAGGTAATGAAAATGATCTGCTAAAGCTTCCAAATTGGCTTTCAATGAAATGGTAGTTTCCCTCTTTTTCTTCTTTGTTGAACTTTCGTTCACCGCTGATGCTGAGGTAATTGTCGTTCAGCTCAATTTTAAAATCGTCTTTTTTCATTCCGGGAGCTGACAGATGTATTTGAAAGGATTTCTCATCTTCAAAAATATCTGCCTTTGGAACAAATGTGCTGCCCCCAGCGCGAGTCATGGTATCGTTAAAAAACTTATCCACCAGACTACTGAAGCTTGTGGGGGCGAAGTCGTTCACGTTGTATTTGATGATGCTCATAGTTGTAAATTTTTTGGTTTAACATTTCAAGTAGCCTATCAGGAAAAAATATGCCAGTAGAAATTAGCACTAAAAAACAGACATTGTGTCTCGATAATTAATTAAATCTGTCAGAATACAGACATTATGGCGCAAATGATAAGTATTTTTAGTGGATTTTCTAAGATTGATTCTACAAGGGATCATAAAAGAAAAACCCGCTTATAGCGGGCTTTCAATTTAATTAATGCTCCTCGGGCTGGGCTCGAACCAGCGACCCTCTGATTAACAGTCAGATGCTCTAACCAGCTGAGCTACCAAGGAATGTGGACTTCCTCTAAAGGGAGTGCAAACATAAGTACAGAATGCGGAAATTTCAAAAGTAGCATACGAAAATCAATGCAATTGCATTCGTACTAATTCCATAAAGAGCTTAAAGGCTCCAGGGTCTTGCATAATCAATGATTTTAAGCCAAATGCCTCTTGTTTATCCGATTTGTCCTGGGTATGATGACTACCCACACAAAGCACTTTTTGCTTGGGATTAATATTCAGTATTGTGTCTTTTAATTCAATACAGTTTGCATCAGCTGGGTCTCCAATAACAATCAGGTCTGGATTGTTTTTCATAGACTCTTTGCAGCTGGTTTTATCGGTGCAACTCCTGATTTTAGTTTTAGTGTCACCGTTGCTTGTGTGAAACAATTGTGTTAATTGGGCCTCAACCTGGTCGACAAACAATTTACTGGAATCGACAACGATTATGAGGGTATCTCTTTTTGGGTAGAAGACTTCAGAAGGAAATTTGACATCAATTAAGTCAGGTTCATTTTTTCGAATACGCATATTTTGTGCGTGTGCCACTTGTAAATAGAAATCGAAAAACGCCATTTAATAGACTAAAGCGAGGTTGATGTTTTTGTTTAGGTTCTGACAAAAATAATCAAACATTTAGTATATAAAAGAGAAAAATAAAAATCCCGACATGGCCGGGATATAAATTTAATTTTCAGCTAAAAAAGGGTACTTGTAATCGCTTGGAGGCACAAAAGTTTCTTTTATTGTCCTGGCCGATACCCACCTGAGTAAATTCATTTTGGCCCCGGCTTTATCATTGGTGCCCGAGCCCCTGGCTCCACCAAAGGGTTGTTGACCAACCACTGCACCGGTAGGTTTATCATTGATGTAGTAATTGCCCGCAGCATGGCGAAGATACTTAGTGGCCATATCAATGGCATACCTGTCGTTGCTGAAAATTGCCCCGGTCAAGGCATAAGGGGAAGTACTGTTTACCAGTTCAAGTGTTTGTTCAAAATTTTCTTCATGATAAACATAAATGGTGATCACAGGACCAAATATTTCTTCGCACATAGTTAAAGAACTTGGGTCTTCTGTGCGGATTACTGTAGGTTCAATGAAGTAACCTTTAGACTTATCGTACTTACCTCCGGCAATTATTTTATTTAAAGAATTTTGTCTTGCCTTCTCAATATATCCTACAATTTTATCAAAGGACTTTTCATCAATTACCGCATTCACGAAATTGCTCATATCTTCTGTTGCACCCATCTTTATGGTTTTGAGATCGGCCAAAAGGTACTTCTCAACATCGGGCCATAAATTAGAAGGAATATAAGCTCTTGATGCAGCAGAACATTTTTGTCCCTGGTATTCGAATGCTCCTCTTGTTATGGCAGTTGCAATTTCCTTTGCATCTGCGCTTTTGTGAGCGAGGATGAAATCCTTACCACCGGTTTCACCAACAATGCGAGGGTAGGTTTTGTAATTATCTATATTCTGTCCTATGGTTTTCCATAAGTGTTTGAAAACTGCAGTGCTGCCGGTGAAATGTAATCCGGCAAAGTCGGGATGTTTAAAAACAATTTCACCCGCAACCGGACCTTCAACATAGATCAAATTGATTACACCATCAGGTAAACCGGACTTTTTGAAAACCTCCATGATAACTTGTGCCGCATAAATTTGAGTGTAGGCGGGTTTCCAAACAACTGTATTACCCATCAAGGCCATGCAGCTGGGGAGGTTGCCGGCTATGGCAGTGAAATTGAAAGGCGTGATGGCAAAAGTAAATCCTTCAAGTGCTCGGTACTCTGTTCTGTTCCAAATGCCGGGCGCTGAAATAGGCTGCTCCTGATACAGTTGTTGCATGAAATGCACATTGAAGCGAAGGAAGTCAATAAGCTCGCAGGCAGCATCAATCTCTGCCTGAAAAACATTTTTTGACTGACCGAGCATGGTAGCCGCATTAATTTTGGCGCGGTACGGACCGGCAAGTAAGTCAGCCGCTTTTAAAAATATACTGGCCCGATGTTCCCATGGCAGTTCTTCCCAAAATGTTTTGGCGCCAAGGCATGCATTAATGGCTTGCTCAACATGAGAGGCATCACCTTCATGAAAATAACCTAAAATATGTTTATGATCATGCGGAGGCCTTAAGGGTAATTTATTTCCTGTTCTTACCTCTTCTGAGCCAATATACATAGGGATATCCACCTGTTTTGAACGCGCATCCTTTAAGGCCTGCATGATTTCTTGTCTTTCAGCTGTTCCCGGAGCATAACTTAAAATAGGCTCATTTTTAGCTGCAGGTACCTGGTAAACTCCTTTAGGCATATGATTAAAATTTATCTGTAATTATTAAAATGCTAAATTATATTTTTCAATTCACTCAGGCAGCTAATTTCATAAGATACTTGCTGTTGGTGGGGTTTTTCTTTTGGATTGTAATAGACGGTATCAATCAATGCCTTTCTGGCACCTCCTATGTCTGTAATTAAATTATCGCCAACCATTAAGGTCTCATCGTGTTTCGATGACATGATTTGAAGGGTGTGATCAAATATTTCTCTTGAAGGTTTTCGCCAGCCTGTATGATCGGAGGTAACTACCTCAGTAAAGTAATCCAGGATACCTGCAAATTTAAGTTTAGTATGCTGCACATCTTGAAAGCCATTGGTTATTACACCTAATTTGAAATTACCCGTCAGATAATCAAGTAAGTTTATGGCATGAGGTAAAAGTTTACCTTTCTTCGGGCATTGCGAAATGTATTCAGATGAAAGTCTTAATGAAAGCGGCTGATTAAAAATGGAGAAACTTTCAAAGATAAAAGCGAACCGATAATTTGTGATGTACGCTCTGTCAATTTCACCATGATCGTATTTATCCCACATGGCTTGATTTACTTTTTCAAATCGTTCAATAAAAATATTCTCGTCAGCAATACCTAATGACTTTAAATCGTAATGAGTGTAAAGTTCAGCTAAAGTTTCTCTTGAGTTGCTTTCATAATCCCAAAGCGTATGGTCAAGATCGAAGAGAATCGTATTGTATTTGCTCATTAAATATCTATTGCTTTAACCAATTTTTGAGTTGTTGGTTTGAGGCCGCAAGTTCTCTGTTAGATGAAAGCGCGTTGTAAATTTCCTGGTCTTTAACCAATGTTTGATCCTTCTGTAAAAATTGAAACAATTGTTTGATAATATCTTGCACCTCTTCTTTAAGAGAATAGAACACCCATTGATTGTACTTACGTGCGCCTAAAATTCCTGAGTTTTTCAGGTATTGTAAATGCCTGGAAGTTTTCGTTTGCGTAAATTCTAGAATACGCTCAAGGTCGGTGATACACATTTCACCATTTTGATGGATTAAGTGAAGAATTCGCAACCTGGACTCGTCAGAACAGGCTTTGAACACTTGTGTACCGAAACTTAAATTAAAGCTCTTCAGGCGCATATACCGCCAAAGATAAAATAATTATGCCTTTAAGAGGCTTATCTTTATATTTGACCGTGATGATAGATGTGATTTTAACAACAGTTGGGTACAATAGAAGAAACACTTCAATTTTAGGTTTACTACTGTTATTTCTGTTAATTTTTTTAGTTGCCCCCCAGGCTGAGGCACAGCAGGGCAGAAGGGTTATACAGCTTTCGGGTATTATCCTGGGTGAAGACAGCGTTTCGGGATTACCTGGTGTGCATATTTGGATTCCCAAAGCTGGCAGGGGTATTCCCTCCAACGCGGTTGGATTTTTCTCTTTACCTGTTTTGGTTGGCGATAGTGTAGTTATCAGGTCCGTGGGTTATGAACAACAACATTTTATTGTTCCGGATTATAAATCAGACTACATGACCATTATTGTAGAAATGGTTCCGGATACAACCTATTTACAATCGGTTCAGATTATGCCTTTTCCTACAGAGGAATTATTTAAAGAGGCGGTGCTTGCATTGAATATACCGATGGATAATAATTTGAAGAAAGACAACCTCAATGCCGAATTACTCGCGCTCATGTTGCGCAGCACCCCAATGGACGGCACGGCCAATTATCGCTATTATATGGACTATATGGCCCCTCAGCCAGTCGACAGATTTGCCCCTCGCACCAATCCATTTTTTAATCCATTCAATTGGGCCCGCTTTCTTCGCGATATAAAGCGCGAGCGAAACTGATTTTTTTTAGGCGGCTAAATCAGTAGAATTATCTTTGCTAACTAAATCCACTAACGTATTAGGTAAAAGCGGTTTAGAGATGAAGCCCTTAACGGATGTAAAGGTCTTTGATTTGTCAATGTCTCCAAAATCAATGGATGAGCTAAGCATATAGAGCTTACAGTGCTGCCATTGTTTACTTGGTAATTTTTCATACTCAGCCAAAAATTGCCATCCATCTATATTCGGCATGTTAATGTCCAGAAAAATAACATCAGGAATTTTTTCCGAATCTGAAATACCTTTTAGTTCATCCAGGGCGATTGATGCACTCGTAAATGCATTTACTTTAGTTTTGAAATGATTTTGTAGTATTTTGGTATTAATCATATTGGTGATGGGATCATCATCAATTAATACCACATTGTTAATTTCTATTTTCTGCTCCATAATTTTTGGGTATAAATACTTTAAATGTACTTCCTTTATTTATCTCACTGTTTACAATCACTTTACCGCCAATTGATTCGGCCTGCGTTTTTACCAGGTTAAGACCAATCCCCTTGCCGGGAATGGATTGATCGCGAAAACGCTTGTATAAATTAAACAGCTTATCGCCATTTTTCTTTAGATCAATACCTGAACCATTGTCTATTACCTCGAGGTAAATATATTTTTCGTCTTGTGTACTTTGTAAATGTATTTTTAAGGGTACATCCTTAGTTCGGTATTTTATTGCATTAGAAAGTAAATGGTACATGATGTTATCAAGATAACCCTTAATGGTATGTACTTCTGAGGCTGCTGGTAGGTAAGGTATTGCGTGATCAGGAGCAAAAACAAGAACACTATTGATCCAATTGCGATGGGGTGCTTGGAGTTCAATAGGGTAGTTGATGTTTGCATTTGACTTTGGCGGGATAAACTTGAAAAAAGTGAGGGCTGTTTTAGAACCAATTAAAATTTCAAAGATCCCAGGTTAACTAAACTAAAAGGTAAGTAATTGTTAGCGGAAAATGAAGTTTGTTAAAGCTTTGATTTGAATTGACTATACCAGCAATGAAGAAGGCCCAAATTTCCTGATGCGGCACGGATGTGCTGGGTTAATCCCGCCAATGGCGGGACGCTACACTCCTATAATACTTTTCCAATTAAAGTTCAGATCATCGATAAATCTAGAGATGCCACGCTTCTTAATCTTCTTTTCTAACAGTAAGGCTTCAGATCTTGAGCTTACCACCATGGTCCATACAATTAACCAAGGTATACCGGGCTTAGTAGATTTTACAAGTCCCTGATTATGACGCGTAAGGCGTAAATCCAGGCTATCAGTTTGCCCGGTATAAAACTTTTTAGTTTTGCAGCTATAGAGAATGTAAACTGTAAATGTCATAAATAAAAAAGCTGTCCATAGAACAGCTTTTGTCGGAGTGAGTGGATTCGAACCACCGACCCTCCCGACACTGTCGGGATGCGCTAACCGGACATCGAATTATTCAATAAAGAATTCCACAAAGGCTTTTCTTATGAAATCTTTATTCCTTATTTTTTTCAAATACTTTTCGAATTGAAGCGCCTCAGATTTAATAAGAAATTCTCTTATGAAGATCAACTTCCAGGGTCCTTTAAATCGGGTATACCGTGATCGGTTTGTTTGATGGTCTATATACCTTTGATCGGGATCTTCAGAGTATCCATAATACCATTTCCCGTTTGACCCGGATTCTATAATATAAACGTAGTGTTTCATAAGCAAAACGGCAATCAATTTGATTGCCGTAACTTAGTCGGAGTGAGTGGATTCGAACCACCGACCCCCACGTCC
>CAZVFM010000015.1:0-23589 GCA_964626095.1 uncultured Roseivirgaceae bacterium
GATAAAACTTTCTGTTCCGGATTTACTTGAAATGGATGTAAAATTTGGAAGATTTGTAGCTGATCAGGCGAATCATTTTTTGGCCAGGCACAAAATTTCCAATGTAGATCTCATTGCTTCGCATGGCCATACTGTCTTCCATCAACCCAAGCGTGGGATCACTTTGCAAATTGGCAGTGGGTATGAGATTTCCTTGCACACAGGTTTGCCTGTGGTGAATAATTTTCGCGGTATGGATGTGGCAAAAGGTGGGCAAGGTGCACCTTTGGTTCCAATAGGAGATGAATTGCTTTTTCAGGAATATGCAGCGTGTCTAAACATTGGGGGCATCGCCAACATTTCTTTCAAAAAGAAGTCAAAGCGAATAGCTTATGATATCTGCTTTGCAAACATGGCTTTGAATTACCTGGCAAGTAAATCAGGAAAAGCATTTGATAAAGATGGCATGCTTGCAGAATCAGGCAAGCTGAATAAAAAACTATATAATGATCTTAACAATTCAATTAAACTTAATGGCAAACAATCTTTAAGTTGGGAAATTTTTTCTGAAAAAATGAAACCAATTCTTGATAAAGAAAACATCCCGTTGCCTGATCGAATGCATACCACACTTAGTTTAGCTGCCATAAAAATAGCTGAGGCAATAAATGAAAATATCGGTAACGGAAATGTATTATGTACAGGGGGTGGGGTGCACAATAAATTCCTTATGCAACAAATCAAAAATAATCTAAAAGCCGGAAGGCTACTCATACTACCCAACAGCCAACTTATCGATCACAAAGAGGCCTTGATTTTTGGCCTTCTTGGATTATTGCGAATGAGAAATGAAACAAATTGTCTGAGCAGTGTAACCGGTGCAAAATCGGATAGCAGTTCGGGGATATTATATCAACCGTAATTTGTATTGATAAGTAATTTCTAAATTTGCACACCAATCTTAATACTTGGTCCAACCAGTACTCCAACAACACATGAAAGAGCTCTTAAAGAAATTCGAGAATAAACAACCAGAAATAGTTTTTGAATGGAAGGATTCAGAAACCGAGGCAATGGGTTGGGTGGTGATCAACTCGCTGCGTGGAGGAGCAGCAGGTGGGGGGACACGCATGCGTTCTGGTTTGGATAAAAGAGAAGTAGAGTCATTGGCCAAAACCATGGAAGTTAAATTCACTGTTTCAGGTCCCCCCATTGGCGGAGCTAAGTCGGGAATCAATTTCGACCCGGCCGATCCAAGAAAAGAAGGTGTTTTGCAGCGTTGGTACGCTGCAGTAATGCCATTACTAAAATATTATTATGGAACGGGTGGTGATTTAAATGTAGATGAAATTCATGAAGTAATTCCTATTACTGAAAGTGCCGGAATCTGGCATCCTCAAGAAGGAGTCTTTTCCGGTCATTTTAAACCCACTGAAGCACAAAAGGTAAATCGAATTGGTCAATTGAGGCAAGGTGTAGTCAAAGTACTGGAAGACGCACGTTACACGCCATCCGTTGCTAAAAAATATAAAGTGGCCGATCTTATCACGGGCTATGGAGTAGCCGAAGCAGTAAGGCATTACTATGACCTATGGGGAGGAAGCATTCAGGGCAAGCGCATTGTTGTGCAGGGCTGGGGAAATGTAGGCGCGGCCGCAGGTTTTTATCTTTCACAAATGGGGGCATCATTGATTGGGATTATCAGCAAAGAGGGCGGACTGATTAAATCTGAAGGATTTACTCACGAAGAGGTGAATTCTCTTGTGCTTAACAGAAAGGGAAATAAACTTCAGGCTCCTGATATGAGGGATTTTGAATACCTGAACGAGCATATCTGGGATTTAGGATTTGAAATATTCATACCGGCAGCATCTTCCCGCCTGATTTCGCAGAACCAGCTCGATCGAATGATCAAAAGTGGTTTGGAAGTAATCTCATGCGGAGCCAATGTTCCATTTGCTGATAACGAGATTTTCTTCGGACCGATAGGGCTGCATGCTGATAACCGAATCTCAGTAATCCCCGATTTCATTGCCAATTGTGGTATGGCCAGGGTTTTTGCCTACTTTATGGAATCTGAGGTGGGTATGTTGGATGAGGCTATATTTTCAGATACGTCAAAAACGATAAAAAACGCCTTATTGAAGGCGCACAAAATAAATCCTAAAAAGACAGGAATTGCACAAGCATCGTTTGAAGCAGCACTCGGGCAACTAGTTTAAGTTTATACACTCATTATTGCGATTGCATTTAATTAGTTTTAATTCTACCGCATATTTATTTAATTAGGCATTTAGTGAAATCTAAAAACAAACCTGATTATTAATCATTAACCCTTTTGAAAAAGCACCTGATTATTTTGGCCTCTGTTTTTTTTCTGCTTTTGGCAGGAAATCTTGCCTTGGCGGCTGATGTTTCTTTCGAGGAGTTAAATTCAGTTACTGCAATTAGCAATACGCTTGATACAGATGATCCGGAAGCAGCGCACCATTCTGCTTCCACCTGGATGGTGATACCCTTCGTGCTGCTTTTACTAATGATTGCTACAGGCCCGCTCTTCTATGAACATTTTTGGCACAAAAATTATCCTAAAATTGCTGTAGGTCTGGCCTTGTTTGTAATTTCTTATTATCTGTTCATTTTAGGAAACGCCCATGGTCCTGTGCATGCCATGGCAGAATACATTCAGTTCATTTCATTGCTTGCTGCTTTGTACATCACATCAGGTGGCATCATGATTAATGTGGATAAAAAAGCTACACCAATGGCCAATGTATTTTTGCTTTTGATTGGTGGAGTGGTTTCAAACCTCATAGGTACAACTGGTGCCTCAATGTTATTGATAAGACCTTTTATTCGGCTGAACCGGGACCGAATAAAACCCTATCATATTGTATTTTTCATTTTTGTAGTCAGCAATTTGGGGGGCTCACTTACACCCATTGGCGATCCACCACTTTTTTTGGGTTTTCTAAAAGGTGTTCCTTTTTTCTGGACTTTAGAGCATAACTTACTTCCTTGGGCAACTGCACTCATTATTTTGTTGCTGATGTTTTACTTCTTTGACAAAAAGAATAAATCTAACTACGCGATTCATGATGAGCCAACAGTTTATACAAATAAAATTACATTAAAAGGTATAAAGAATTTCTTCTGGCTCCTGGTTGTCATCTGCTCAGTATTTCTTGATCCCAACGTTCTGGAATGGGTGCCAGCCATTCACTATGATGGACAAAAATTTTCTTTCCTCCGTGAACTGATCATGTTAAGCGTGGCTTATTTTTCTTTTCGCTTTGCCAGCAAGGAAGCACTTGATGGTAATGAATTCAGCTTTGAGCCTATACGTGAAGTAGCATTTATTTTTGTGGGAATATTTGGCACCATGATGCCCGCACTTGAAGCGGTAAGTAATTTTGCAGAATCTCCCGAAGGTATGAAGCTCATTAGTCACAATACTTTGTATTGGGGTACCGGTATACTCTCTGCATTTTTAGATAATGCGCCTACGTATATCAATTTTCTAACTGCAGCCATGGCATCTCAAGGTGCCGAAATAACGGTGATGAAAGATGTAGTAGATTTTGCTAATGGAGGAGTATACTTTGATTCGGTAATGGACCTCAAAGCTATCTCGATTGCTGCTGTATTTTTTGGTGCATTGACATACATAGGCAATGGACCAAATTTCATGGTGAAGTCGATTGCCGAGCAAATTGGTATTAAGATGCCTTCTTTTTTCGGCTACCTCATCAGGTATTCAATACCCCTGCTGCTTCCCTTGTTAATTTTGATTTGGCTGATTTACTTCTTTTAAATTTTTGCCAATTGGTCGGCAAACAATCCTTCATTTAATGCATTTAGTATTTCGTTTTTGTAGCTGGTGTCTACAAGCAAAGAAATGTTGTTCATGCTACCACCGTAAGATACCATACGAATGGGGACATCTTTAACCGCATCAAAAACTTTCTTGAGTACTCCTTTATTCTCGGCAAGCATATTGCCAACTATGCAAATAATACTTTGGTTAATGTCTACCTCTATGTTACCGAATTGCCCAAGTTCCTCGACAATCTCATTCAGGCAAGTAATGTCATCGATGGTGAGTGAAACGGCCACCTCTGAGGTGGAGATCATGTCAATTGGTGTCTTGTGTTTTTCAAACACTTCAAATACCCTTCGCAGAAATCCGTAAGCCATAAGCATACGCGTAGATTTTATTTTAATAGCAGTAATGCCATCCTTTGCCGCTATGGCTTTTATTGGTGCTGCACTAGTTTTGTTATGGATGAGTGTTCCTTCAGCATCAGGCTGAAGGGTATTCTTGAGCCGTACAGGAATATTATATTTTTGAGCAGGTACTATGGTTTGCGGATGCAATATTTTTGCTCCGAAATAAGCAAGCTCTGCCGCTTCATTAAACGTAAGTGAAGAAAGAGGGAAGGTTTTCTTTACAATACGCGGATCGTTGTTGTGCATGCCGTCAATATCAGTCCAGATTTGTACTTCTTCGGCTTTTAATGCAGCACCAATAAGCGATGCGGTGTAATCGCTGCCTCCACGCTTAAGGTTATCAACTTCATTTTTATGATTTCGACATATATATCCTTGAGTAATGATGACATCAATATGGCCAAGTGTTTTTAATAAAGGCTGTAACCGTTGACTTATTTTGTCAAGTTCAGGCTCTTGGTTTTCGTCAATAGACATGAAATGCAGTGCCGGCAAAAGCCTTGACGCTACACCTCTTTCCTGAAGGTGTTGATAAAATAATTCTGTTGAAAGTAATTCGCCTTGTGCAAGTAATTCGCGATAGCTTTTGGCGTCAAAATCACCGGCAGCCAGTAGCCGGAGAAACACAAAGTATCGGGTGATGATTTCTTTACCTATAGCATTGAAGCTATCAGAAGTATACAGTGTCTTAATGAAATTTTTGTAATGCTCTTCCAACTGTTCAATTTCCTTTTCAGCCCTTTCTGCGTTTCCGGCAAGTAGGTTATCTCCAATGCTTACCAGTGTATTGGTTGTTCCCGAAAGGGCCGATAGTACAACCATCTTTTTACCTTCTTCAGATAAAACCAGGTTCCCTACCATTTTCATGTTATCGGGTTTACCTACAGAGGTGCCCCCAAACTTCAGTACTTTCATTTGATTAACTAAATATTAGCGGTCAAAGATATAGGTATGGATGAATTAATTAAATCACTCAGTTTGTTGGAAGGATTAAAATGATAAAAAAACCCCGAGACTTTGCCCCGGGGTCAGAAACAAACTTAAACTTAAACTATCTATTTTTTAGTGTCATTCACCTCTTCAAACTCAACGTCCGACACATCGTTATTATTGCCGGCTTGAGAAGCGTCACCTGCGCCATCCTGAGGGGCACCTTGTTGGGCGCCAGCTTGTGCTCCTGCGGCATACATTTCTTGTGAAGCTGCCTGCCATGCTGTATTCAATTCAGCCATAGCGGCATCAATACCGGGTATGTCTTGCGCTTTATGTGCTTCACGTAATTTTTCAAGTGCCGAGTTAATGCCGTTTTTATTTCCTTCAGACAGCTTCTCACCATATTCTTTAAGTTGCTTTTCAGTTTGGAATATCAAAGAATCGGCCTGATTGATTTTCTCAACACGCTCTTTGGTTTGCTTATCAGAATCAGCATTGGCTTGTGCTTCCTGCTTCATCTTTTGAATTTCAGCATCAGTTAATCCGCTTGAAGCTTCAATTCTGATCTTTTGCTCTTTACCAGTGCCCTTATCTTTAGCCGATACATGCAATATGCCGTTAGCATCAATGTCGAAAGTAACTTCAACCTGAGGTACACCACGGGGGGCAGGAGGAATTCCGTCCAAATGGAAACGACCAATGGTGCGGTTATCTTTGGCCATAGGGCGTTCACCCTGCAGCACGTGAATTTCTACCGAAGGTTGATTATCCGCTGCTGTTGAGAATACTTCAGATTTCTTAGAAGGTATGGTAGTGTTCGATTCGATTAGTCTGGTGAATACACCGCCCAAAGTTTCGATACCTAATGAAAGGGGCGTAACGTCCAGAAGTAACACATCTTTTACTTCACCGGTTAACACACCACCCTGAATTGCTGCACCAATGGCGACTACTTCATCGGGGTTAACACCTTTAGATGGTTTCTTGCCGAAAAACTTCTCTACTTCTTCCTGAATTTTTGGGATGCGGGTAGAACCACCCACCAGGATAACCTCATCAATATCTGAATTGCTAAGTCCTGCGTCTTCCATTGCTTTACGGCAAGGCTCAAGTGATCTGCGTACCAGATCATCCGCCAATTGTTCAAACTTTGCCCGTGTGATTTTTTTCACCAAATGTTTAGGCACACCATCTACCGAAGTAATATAGGGTAAGTTGATCTCAGTTTCCTGAGAGCTTGACAATTCAATTTTTGCTTTTTCAGCTGCTTCTTTCAAGCGCTGTAAAGCCATAGGGTCTTTTCTTAAGTCAATAGTTTCTTCATTCTTGAATTCATCAGCCAGCCAGTTCATGATCTTCATGTCGAAGTCATCACCACCGAGGTGTACATCACCGTTTGTGGATTTCACTTCAAACACTCCATCGCCTAGTTCAAGTATAGAAATATCGAATGTACCACCACCAAGGTCGTACACCGCAATCTTCATTTCTTTATTTTTCTTGTCTAAACCATAAGCAAGTGCTGCTGCGGTTGGCTCATTAATAATACGCTTCACATCCAGACCGGCAATTTGCCCTGCCTCTTTGGTAGCCTGGCGCTCTGCATCGTTAAAGTAAGCAGGTACGGTAATAACCGCTTCGGTTACCGATTGTCCTAGATAATCTTCAGCGGTGCTCTTCATTTTCTGAAGAATCATCGCAGAGATTTCTTGAGGTGTGTACAACCTGTCACCAATGCGCACGCGTACGGTGTCATTATTGCCCTTTTCAATCTGGTAAGAAATGATTTTCATCTCTTCCTTTACGTCATCATACTTCTTACCCATGAATCGCTTCACAGAAGAGACGGTATTTTTTGGGTTGGTAATGGCTTGCCTTTTGGCAGGATCACCCACCTTGCGCTCTCCTTTGCCTTCATCCATAAAGGCAACAATAGAGGGTGTGGTCCTTCTACCTTCGCTGTTAGGGATAACTACCGGCTCGTTACCCTCCATTACGGCTACGCAAGAGTTGGTGGTGCCCAGGTCAATTCCTATAATCTTTCCCATGATATATGTATTTTCTTGATTACTGATTTAATTGCTAGTACTGATTAACAATGCTTATGCCAGTAGGCACTTTCAGGTAAAAAGTGACAGGATGGCAGAAAACTCAGACTTTCCTGCTAATTATAAAGCCAAGAATTGTCAATTATTTCAAGAATTTCAGCCAAACAAGTTAAGTTTTGCGGCTTGACTTATCGCATGGCTATTTTTTTACCTTTGCGACCTGAAAATGGAGAAATGAGTTTAGATCAAGAGATAGCAAAGCGCAGAACCTTCGGAATCATCAGTCACCCCGATGCAGGAAAAACTACGCTTACTGAGAAATTACTGCTTTTTGGAGGGGCTATTCAAAAAGCCGGTGCTGTAAAATCAAGTAAGATTAAAGACCATGCACGATCGGATTGGATGGAAATCGAAAAACAGCGGGGTATTTCTGTGGCTACCTCCGTTATGGGATTTAATTATAATGACATCAAAATCAATTTACTGGATACTCCTGGTCATCAGGATTTCGCTGAAGATACTTACCGCACACTTACAGCGGTTGACTCGGTAATTATGGTGATAGATTGCGTGAAAGGCGTTGAGATGCAGACCGAAAAACTTATGGAGGTCTGCCGTATGCGAAATACGCCCGTCATATGCTTTATCAATAAACTCGACCGTGAAGGACAAGACCCATTTGATTTGCTTGATGAGATTGAAGAAAAACTCAGCATAAAAGTAAGGCCACTAAGCTGGCCTATCAGCATGGGTAAGACTTTTAGAGGAGTGTACAGTCTGTATAACAAAAACCTGCACCTCTTTACACCAAGTAAGACAAAGGTAGAGGAAGGTATAGAGATCAAAGACATCAATGATCCGGAATTGGATCGCTACGTTGGTGATGCTAACGCAGCCAAATTGCGCGAAGATGTTGAGTTGATTGAAGGGGTGTATCCTGATTTTGATGTTCAGGAATATTTAAAGGGAAATGTGGCCCCGGTATTTTTTGGAAGCGCGGTTAACAATTTCGGAGTTAAAGAATTGTTAGATACTTTTATTAAGATTGCACCTCCACCCATAGCCCGTGAAACAACGGTAAGGAAAGTAGCACCGGATGAGAAAAAATTTACTGGGTTTATTTTTAAAATCCATGCCAATATGGACCCCAAACATAGAAACAGAATTGCTTTTCTCAGGGTATGTTCGGGTAAGTTTGAAAGGGGAAATAATTATCTACATGTTAGAAATGACAAGAGTATTCGTTTTTCAAATGCAACGGCTTTTATGGCACAAGACAGAGAGACGGTAGAAGAAGCCTGGCCCGGTGACATTGTTGGTTTATACGATACCGGAAATCTCAAAATTGGTGACACCCTGACCGATGGAGAAAAAATGATTTACAAAGGTATTCCAAGTTTTTCTCCGGAGATTTTTAAGGAAGTGCTCAACATGGATGCAATGAAAACCAAGCAATTGGAAAAAGGTTTACTGCAATTGATGGAAGAAGGCGTAGCGCAGCTTTTTACCTATACGCTAGGCAACAGAAAAGTAGTAGGTACTGTAGGTGCCTTGCAGTTTGAAGTAATTCAATTCAGGTTGAAGCAAGAGTATAATGCCTCTTGTCAGTTTCAACCTGTTAATGTTTTTAAAGCATGTTGGATTAGTGCAGATGATCCTAAACAGCTCAATGACTTTATTGCATCCAAACAACGTTACATCGCTGAGGATAAAGACGGCAAATTGGTATTCATGGCCGAGTCAAGGGCCTGGTTACAAATGGTACAGGAAAATTTTCCGGCCATTAAGTTTCACTTTACTTCTGAGTTTAACGACTAGATTTCAGTGCTTCAATTTGATTTACTCAACACATATTCATAAATCATTTTTGAAACGTTTGCCATTGATTCAACCCCAGCTTTAGGATCAGTCATTTGTTTTGATAGCAATACTAAAACATATTTTCTCCCATCCGGTAAAAATACAATTCCGGAATCATGACGTACTCCGGTGATTGAACCGGTTTTATGTGCCACCTTAACATCTGCAGGTAGTTGAGCAGGGATGATCTCATTGAATTTCTGGTCCAATAAGATTTTAATCATTTCTTCAGATGCCTCTTTGCTTACAGTTTTACCCAGGGCCATTTGCTCAAAAATGAGCATGAGATCGTAAGCGGTTGTGGTATTATTAAGTCCCAAATCAAAGGCCTTAATATCTTCTACGCCCCTAAGCACCTGTATATTCTCTGCACCCAGGTCGCGCATGCTTTGTGTTACTTTTTTAGCATCGGTCAGCTCAACAACAATGTTTGTGGCGAGGTTAGAGCTTACAATGATCATATCATACGTTAAATCGTAGAGTGTGCTTTTTTGTCCGATTTTTGTGTATAGTGCTTCTCCACTGTCATCAGCAATTTCAAGACTAAAAGTACTTCCATCCACTATGCTGGTGAATTCATTTTTAATGTTAATGGAATCTGAAAGACTCCATTTTCCGGCAGCAACTTGTTTATACACTTCAATCATTACAGGAGTTTTCATGGTGCTTGCAGCATGGAACACCTCATTGCCCTTGATCAAAAGCAGTTCACCACTTTGAATATCTTTGAATGCCACAGCAAATACACCCGTTTGTTTACCAAGCTCAGTTTCTATTTGGGTTTTCAATGTATCGATTGTTGTCGGTTGGCTACAAGCTACTACCAACAAGGAAATGAGAATAGTTACAAAGTACCTGAGCATAAGATTTTAGATTGAGCAGCTAAAATAATTAATCTCTTCAGCTTATCATTTATCCTTATCTATATCTTTGATAAATGGGGTCACAATCATTGGAAGTTCTTTTTGAAGACAATCATTTGCTGGTGATAAATAAACCTGCCGGTGTATTGGTGCAGGGCGATGTAACCGGGGATGTACCCTTGGTAGAGGCAGCCAAACAATACATTAAGCAAAAGTATGATAAACCGGGAGCGGTTTTTTTAGGTGTTGTACATCGCATCGACCGGCCCGTGAGCGGGGTAGTGGTCTTCGCGCGTACCTCTAAAGCCCTGGAACGAATGAATGCATTGTTTCGGGACAGGAAAACAGAAAAAATTTATTGGGCTGTTGTAAAGGATGCACCATACCCGCATGAAGCCACGCTTACGCATTGGTTAAGAAAAGATCAGCAAAGAAATGTGACCAAAGCATTTTTAAATGAGCTGGAAGGTACGCAATATGCTGAACTTACCTATCAGGTATTGAAGGTTATTGGAAAACACAGTCTAGTAGAAATAAAGCCACATACCGGGCGTTCGCATCAAATCCGGGTTCAGTTAGCTTATATTGGCTGCCCCATTATGGGAGATTTAAAATATGGTTATTCAAAACGAAATAAAGATGCAAGCATTTGTTTGCATGCAAGAAAACTTAGTTTTGAACATCCTGTTAGTAAAGAACGTATGACAATTGAGGCACCTCTACCAGATATTGTTGAGTGGGGCCAGTTTAAATAATATAGCAGCATGACCAAGCCAACCTGGATTGATCGATTGAAAAAGAGATGGAACCTGCATAGCGCATGGCAGGTAGTTATTGTATTGATTGTATTTGCTTGTACAGGAACAACCGTTTTGCTTATTAAGAAACCGCTGTTTGCCTGGTGGTTTCCGGATGGTGATAAACCTTTGTGGGCTAGTATTTCTTACTGGATTTTAATATTTCCGGTGTACAACGTATTTCTCTTAATGTATGGGTTCATTTTCGGACAGTTCAAATTTTTTTGGGAGTTTGAGAAGAAGTTTTTTTCAAGAATATTTCCTAAATTTAATAATAACAAAACCTAATGAGCTATGAGAAAAATACTTTTAACATTCATTTCCATTTTAATTTTAGCCTCTTGTTCTGCTCCTAAGTATGCTTACCATTTTGATCATTATGATTACAATGCGGGCAAGCGAAAGCAAATAGCTGGCGCTGAACCTGAAAAAGAAGGTGTACCGATTGTCGATGAAGAACAAAGTCATTTAAAAATTGATTTGGAAACTATGGTAGCCAGCACTTCGGAAGAAGTAATTGTACTTAGCGAGATGCAGCCCAAAATCGTTGAAGAGGTAGATATTGCTGATAAAAAGCAATATGCTGACATGACCAAAGCAGAGAAGAAGGAAGTGCGAAGAGAATTCAGAAAAGATTTGAAAGAATATAAAGAAGCCAAAAAAGGAGGCGATGAAGTGAGGGCCGAGCAAGCGAAAGAAAAACTTACTGGTTATACTCGCATCGGTGTGATATTGATAGTAGCGGGATTGGTGTTGGCTATTCTAAGTTTAGGTTCTGTAATCAACTCTATTGGAGGACTGATGGTATTAGCAGGAATAATATTTATTTTGGTAGATATCTTATAGACATAAAATAGAATAAAATGAAAAAGCCCGATGAATTTTCATTGGGCTTTTTTTGTGCAAAGCAATTAGTTATTCCTCAATGCCGTCTGCGAGCAAAATGGTTTTATTGTCAAGTACCTCTACTACACCCCCGGTAATGCTCACTTTATCATTAATTCCCGGACCTTTGTATTCAACAACACCTTGTTGCAAAATGCTGATGAGTGGCGCGTGATTATTCATTACCTGAAAGGAACCATCTGCTCCAGGGAAAGTGGCAATTTGCACTTCTCCTTCAAATATTTTCTTTTCTGGTGTGATAATTTCTAAATGCATATATCAAATTGAACTCAGAATTTTGAATCTTGAATTATTTAGACTGCGGCTTCGGCCATCATCTTCTCACCTTTTTCAATAGCCTGTTCAATGCTACCTACAAGGTTAAAAGACATTTCTGGTAAATGATCTAATTCACCATCCATAATCATGTTAAAGCCCTTGATGGTATCTTTAATATCAACCAACACACCAGGAATACCAGTGAACTGTTCAGCAACGTGGAATGGCTGAGACAAAAAGCGCTGCACACGTCTGGCCCGGTGCACTATCTGCTTATCTTCTTCAGAAAGTTCATCCATACCCAAAATGGCGATGATGTCTTGTAATTCTTTATAACGCTGTAGCGTTTCTTTCACACGTTGCGCACAACGATAATGTTCTTCGCCTACGGTTTCCTCGTTCAAAATTCTTGAGGTAGAATCCAATGGATCCACCGCAGGGTAAATTCCTAATTCAGCAATTTTCCTTGACAATACTGTAGTGGCATCCAAGTGAGAAAAAGTTGTTGCAGGCGCAGGGTCAGTCAAGTCATCGGCAGGAACGTAAACAGCCTGCACCGAAGTAATTGAACCATTCTTTGTTGAAGTAATGCGTTCTTGCATGGCCCCCATTTCAGTTGCAAGCGTGGGTTGGTAGCCAACCGCAGAAGGCATACGACCCAAAAGTGCGGATACTTCAGAACCTGCCTGGGTAAATCTGAATATATTATCGATAAAAAACAGAATGTCTTTTCCTTTTCCCTGTCCATCACCATCGCGGAAATATTCAGCTACCGTAAGGCCCGAAAGCGCAACTCTGGCACGTGCTCCGGGAGGTTCGTTCATCTGACCAAAAACGAAAGTAGCTTTTGAGTCTTTAAGATTTTCTGCACTTACTTTTGACAAATCCCACCCACCTTCGTGTAGTGACCTAACGAATTCTTCACCATAGTTTACAATACCGGCTTCAATCATCTCACGTAATAGGTCGTTTCCTTCACGGGTACGTTCTCCTACTCCTGCAAATACCGAAAGACCCGCATAAGCTTTGGCAATATTATTAATCAACTCCTGGATCAATACCGTTTTACCTACACCTGCACCACCAAACAATCCAATTTTACCACCCTTTGCGTAAGGTTCAATAAGATCAATAACTTTAATTCCGGTATAAAGCACTTCAGTTGCGGTTGAAAGGTCTTCAAATCTTGGAGCTGACCGGTGGATAGGCAGATGGCCGGTTGCTTTAGGTTGTTCAATACCATCTATGGCTTCTCCAATTACGTTGAAAAGTCTACCCTTAATACTATCACCAATAGGCATTTGAATAGGCGCTCCTGAATCTACTGCTTCCATGCCACGAACAAGCCCTTCGGTACCATCCATCGCGATTGTACGCACGCGGTCTTCGCCCAGGTGCTGCTGCACCTCAAGTACAACCTTCTGACCATTTTCTTTAGTGATAACGAGTGAATCCAGGATGTTAGGAAGTTTAGCTCCTTCTGAGTCGAAGGCAACATCAACTACAGGACCGATAACTTGGGCGATTTTTCCAATATTAGCCATTATAAGAATAATTTTTAATGATGAATGGGGTTTCTTAATTCGGCTGCAAAAGTATGTTTAAAATGTGTAATGGCCAAGCAGCTTTTTTAAAATAGAAGAGGACAAAAATCAGGCACTTTTGAGGGCAATTCTGAAGGTTGTCCCCTGGTTTTCATCTGAAGTTTTTACACTGATTTTCCCCTCGTGGTAAACTTCAATTATCCGTTTGGCTAGTGTTAAACCAAGGCCCCAGCCCCTCTTTTTAGTAGTAAATCCCGGATTGAACACCAACCTCAATTTAGATTTTGGTATACCCTTGCCAGTATCGGCTATATCAATAAAAACCATGCGTTCACTGCCCCTGATAATTCGTATGTTGATGGTGCCCTGACTGCCCATGGCATCTACTGCATTTTTGCAGAGATTTTCAAGTACCCATTCAAACAGAGGGGGGCTAATAAGCGCTTCAATATTTTTTGACAAGGTTTCAATTTCAAACTTAATCTTGCCCGAAACCCTTGGCCTGAGGTAGGTCACTACATTGTTGACCAGGTTGAATACATTTTCAGCTCTTAATACAGGTACTGAACCAATATTGGAAAAACGTTCGGTTACGATTTGTAGTTTTTTAACATCCTTTTCCAGCTCTTCAACCAGGCCTTTGTCTTTGTATTGCGGGTCTTCGCGTATAAGCTCAATCCACGCCATGAGTGATGAGAGCGGTGTACCAAGCTGATGTGCAGTTTCTTTTGCAAGGCCCACCCAAACCCGATTTTGCTCGGCAGCTTTAGAATAGTTAAAGGCCATGTAAGAGATGAAACCGAAAATGGCAATAACCGAAAGTTGTATATAGGGATAGTAAATAAGCTGAGTAAGCAAAAAAGAGTTTTTGTAATACACAAAACCATAATCTTCATATTCACCTGATTGCTCTTGATACTCCACTTTTATCGGTTCGAATAGCTTTTTCATTTCAGCTAATTCTTTCTCAAGTACTCTTTGTTTTCTTTCTGCCGACCATGTTGGCTCAAGACGAATATTTCTGTGTTGATATTCCCCTTCTTTCGTTATCCAAATGGTTGGGATAGAATTATTGTTGATTAGAACTTCTTGCGTGACCAAAGGTATGTTTGTGCTTAAATCTTCCTTAAAATAATCTTCCAGCGCTTTGGCAAATAATTCTACTTGTTGCCGTTCACGTTCTTTCAACTGGCCAACTAAAATATCGGTGTAAAAAATTGTAGCGATGGAAATCAACATCGACACAATCAAAATCATCCATTTGATGCGTGTATTGTAATGATAAAAATCGACTCCAAAAGCCTTGTCTTTGCCCATGGTTGAAATTAAATAAAAAACCGGATGTTTAGCATCCGGTTAGTAATATAGAAATGTATTTTAGCCTAAGCCTTCATAGAAAACCACTTGGCCATCACCTTAAAATTCACTTTTGTGCCGTGCATTAGAATTCCAATGCGGTATATTCTTCCGGCAAGCCAGGCAGTAAACAGGAATCCGAGCACTAACATTACCATTGAAAGTATCAACTCCCAAGCGGGTACATCAAATGCTATCCGGCCCATCATAGTTACGGGAGAGGTAAAAGGAATAATCGATAACCAGAAACTTATGCTGCTGTCCGGGTCTTTCAACACAAACATTAAGCCTATAATGGAAGCGATAATGGGCAAGGTAATTGGAAACATAAACTGTTGGGCATCTGCGGGAGTATCAACAGCAGAGCCAACCGCTGCAAATAAGGCCGCGTATAACAAGTAGCCACCGAGGAAATAGAAAACAAACACCAGGGTAATTTTCATGAATGGTGTGTCTTGCAAGGCATTCATTATGCTTGTCATTTTTGGATTCATCATTTCGGTTTGCATGGCTGCATCCGATCCGGCACTTTGCATTATCATTTCTTGCTGCGAGCCGGCATCTAATCCGAAATAGCTCAGCACAAAACTAGAAATGGTTGTGATAAGAATAACCCAAATGAGAAATTGCGTTAATCCAACAGCAGCGATACCAATGATTTTACCCATCATTAATTGAAAGGGCTTTACTGACGACACTATGATTTCAATTATCTTACTTGACTTTTCTTCTATCACACCCTGCATCACCTGTGCACCATACACAAACATGAATATGTAAATAAGAAAACCAGTAAAGTACCCGATGCCATAGGCAATCCCTGCACTGCTTTCTTTCTCTTTACCCTCTTCTCCAAGATTTATGGCGCGTAGGTTAATACGGGCATTTAAGTTTTTAAGTGTGGCAGAATCAATATTAAATTTCTGAAGCCTTAAGCCCTGAACAGTTTTATGAAGCTCAGATTCAAGATCGCTCACTGTGGTGAGACTGGGGTTTGATCGGGAATAAAAAGTTAAGCCCTCAGGCTTTTCTATATCAAATGCCGGGATATACAGAAGCCCGAATGATTCGCTTTTAGTAAACTCTGATTTAGCCGTTTCAATATCCTTATCAAGTCGTTGATAAATAAATTTTGAGCTTGAGTTAAAGGTAAAATAGGCGCTCTCATCAATCACCTCAATGGTTTTAGGTCCTGCTTTTTGTTCTTCTTTTACTGCAAAATAAATAAAGCCTCCGATGAGAGCCGGAAAAATAAGGGGAGTTAATATAGTGGCGAGAAGAAATGATTTTTTCTGAACCCTGCTCAGAAATTCTCTTTTAATAATTAATAAGATCTTATTCATTGTTGCTTTCTCCTACTTTAAGTATGAAAATATCATTCATGCTAGGCACAAGTTCCTGAAAGTTGTGCACTTCAGTTTTTTCCAGCAATTGTGATAATAACTGATTCGGACTGGAATTATCGCTAATTTTTACTTTGGTTTTAAAAAATCCTTCTTCCAAAGCCTCATGAGAAGTTATCTCGTAGGGTTGTGATAGATTAACCGAGTTGCCTTTGTGCTCAATCGAGTATGTATTGCTTCTGAACTGATTTTTGATGTCCCGCTTTGAACCATCAAGAATTTTTTTTGACTTGTTTATCAAAGCAATGTGATCGCAAAGTTCTTCTACCGACTCCATGCGATGTGTAGAGAAGATAATGGTACTGCCTTTTTCTCTTAATTCAAAAATTTCGTCTTTAATGAGATTGGCATTGATAGGGTCAAATCCCGAAAAGGGCTCATCGAGAATAATTATTTTAGGTTCATGAACAACCGTGCCAATGAACTGTATTTTTTGCGCCATTCCTTTCGAGAGGTCTTCAATTTTCTTATGCCACCAATCAGCTATTTCAAATTTCTGCATCCAGTATTTTATGCGATCCATGGCTACTTTGCGAGACAAGCCTTTAAGCTGTGCAAGAAAAAGTAGTTGTTCTCCAACTTTCATCTTCTTGTATAGCCCTCGCTCTTCCGGAAGATAACCTATGGTTTCAATGTGCGAGGGGCGCAGCTTTTCACCCATCACATAAACTTCGCCTTCATCAGCCTGGATGATTTGATTGATAATTCTGATAAGCGTTGTCTTGCCGGCTCCATTTGGACCGAGTAAACCAAAAATACTGCCTTGGGGAATGCTCATGCTAACATCGCTTAGGGCGGTATGTTGAGCATAATGCTTAGTAATGTTTTTTACTTCGAGTGCTTCCACGGATTTTTATTCAATGAGTCGTGAAAGTACTCATAGAATTACAAGAACTCAAAAATTAATTTCTGGCTTTTTCACGAAAAGTAATATTGCCCATGGAAACATCCAGATCAAAACTGATCAAATTAGAGGCATCTTTTGTATAAGATGCATTTACGAAGGTATTATCTGAAATTTTTTTGTAGCCCTTGAGCATGTTCACTTTACATAACCAAGAGTCGGATATCCGTACCATGACTGGTACTTCATCGCCAGGAAGAATTATGGTCAAATTTCCAGCGCCAACCCTTCCCTTGATATCTTTCTTAAACTCCGGAACATCACTAAAATCAAGCATCATATTTCCAAAACCAACTTCAGCAAATACATATTTTGAGCGTGTGAGATTTAATTTCTTCACATTTACTGAGCCCATCTCTACTTTTACCATCAGGGTATCCATTATGGTCTTGTTAGGCACATCAGAAAAATAACCCAAAAGCACATCGGCACTGCCTGAAAAAATCTTAAGATTTTTTATTGCAATCCCTGAAAGGTCAATGTTGGCATTACCCATTCCGTAGTTAAATTCCAGTTGGTATGGCTTGGCTTCGTTAAGATACATTTTCCAGAAAGTTTCCGGAAGGTTTTCTGCAGGCCTACTGCCCAATACGCGATATGAAATGGCCTTACTTAGGCCTTGCGAACTGTTTTCCTGAAAATCCAAACGGATATCACAGGTTTTGCCATTGATCTCTTTATTGAAACTGTGTGAATACGTTTCGAGATCCTGATTACTGTAAATGCTTAATACTTCTGAGTTTTGACTGGGCCTGATGTAGCAGTTACCTGTGTTCGTCTTCATGCTGATTTTCACCACTTCAAAAGACTTATCATTTTCTACAGAAAATTGCTTTTTAATTTGGCCCCACAGAAGGGGAGTTGAAAGAATAAAAAAAGTTAAGAAGAATGGCTTCGGACGCATGTCGTTTTTAACGCAATTAAGAAGCAGGAGTTACGTAAAAGCCGTAATTCCCGGAATGGTTTATACGGAACGAAGCATAAATGGTTGTGTAATTGAAGAATTTACTGAAAAAACTCCTTCATTCGCTCAAAAAAGCCCTTTTCATTGGCTGATGGGGCAGGTTTGAAGTTGGGTGATTCTCTCAGATTTTCAAGTATTTGCTTTTCTTCTGTACTAAGCTTTTTGGGCGTCCATACATTAACATAAATCAACTGGTCACCCTGTCCGTAGCCATTGATATCTTTAAGTCCTTTACCTCTAAGTCTTAGAATTTTACCACTTTGTGTACCGGGCTCTATTTTGATTTTGACTTTTCCACCAACAGAAGGTACTTCAATATTGGTACCTATGGCTGCATCAACAAAGCTGATGTAGAGATCGTAAACCAGGTTATTGCCTTCTCTTTTAAGAAACTTGTCTTCTTGTTCTTCAACAAGGATCAGTAAATCACCAGCCAAACCACCACCTGGCGCTTCATTTCCTTTACCTGACATGGATAGTTGCATCCCATCGTGTACACCGGGAGGGATACGGACACTAATAATTTCTTCTTTTGAAACCAATCCCGAACTATCTACTCCGGGTGGTTTGTGATCAACAAATTGTCCGCTGCCATTACAAGTAGGGCAGGTAGAGGTTGAGATCATTTGACCGAGCATCGTGTTTACGGCTTTACGCACTTGACCGGTGCCCTGACAGCTCTGACAAGTTTTGAATGTTACACCTTCTGCTCTTACCAGTCTGTTGACTTTTATCTTTTTTTCAACACCATTTGCAATTTCTTCAAGGTTGAGCTTGAGTTTGATGCGCAGGTTGGTGCCTCTGCGCTGTCTCCTCCCGGAACCCCCTCCACCAAAGAAACTATCGAAAGGGCTTCCTCCTCCGAAAATATCTCCAAATTGAGAGAAGATATCATCCATGCTCATGCCTCCTCCGCCAAAGCCACCATTGCCGCCCCGTGAGTGGCCAAAGCGATCATATTGCTGGCGCTTTTCCGAATTGCTTAGTACTTCATAAGCTTCAGCGGCCTCCTTAAACTTTTCTTCTGCCTCTTTATTGTCAGGATTCTTATCGGGGTGGTTTTGAATAGCAATTTTGCGGTACGATTTTTTAATCTCATCCACGCTGGCATTGCGGTCAACGCCTAGTATTTCGTAATAATCTCTTTTGCTCATAATTTTTTACACGATAATTAATTCCCGATAACTACCCGGGCAAAGCGTATTACTTTATCGTGCAGTGTATATCCTTTTTCGATTACCTCAACCACTTTTCCTTTCAATGATTCGTCTTCGGTGGCCACCTGTGTAATGGCTTCCTGGAAATCAGGATCAAACGATGAACCCTTTTCAAGTTCCATAGCTTTAACGCCATAAATATCCAGTGTCTTTTTAAATTTATTTTGGATGAGTTCGAAGCCTTCTTTGTCTTGCTTGCTCAGATTTTGGAAAGATTTTTCTGCGCGGTCAAAGTCATCAATTACGGGAAGAAGATCAATCAATAATTTTTCGTTTGCACTTTGAATCAATTCAAGTTTTTCACGCGCAGTTCTTCTTCTGAAATTATCAAATTCTGAATACAGGCGCAGGTACTTGTCTTTCATATCGGCCAGTTCATCTTGCTTAGTATTCTGACCAATAACATCCTCACGCTCTTCTCCACTGGATTCTTTATCCACCGTGTTTTCGGTTTCCTGCACGGTCTCTTCCTGGGCCGTTAGGTCTTCCGGGTTTTCAAGGCTATTTTCCTTCTGATTTACTTCTTCCATTGTTGCAGTCAATACTGATAAAAAATTCTAATCCCTTGTTTCAATTATGCTGCCAAAGGCCTTTTTATGCCAATTTGACACTAATTTTTTTGAAGGTTTTGCCAGATAAGGTCTTTTAATGCGGTGAGGCCTGTTTGGGTAATTGATGAGATAAAGGCATGGGGTATATCTTGGGGCAATTCCTGTTTCATTTCTTTTATGAGTTCATCATCAAGCATATCGGATTTAGAGATGGCGAGTATCCTTTTTTTGTCGAGTAATTCTGGATTATACTTTTTCAACTCGGCCAATAATATTTCGTATTCCTTTTTTACATCTTTTGCATCGGCTGGTACTATAAATAGCAGCAAAGAGTTGCGTTCAATATGTCTGAGAAATCTTAAACCCAACCCTTTGCCTTCTGCCGCACCTTCAATAATGCCCGGTATGTCGGCCATTACAAAAGATCTGTCATTGCGGTAGGACACAACACCTAAGTTGGGTGTTAGCGTAGTGAAAGCATAATCTGCAATTTTCGGTTTTGCTGCCGATACTGCTGAAAGCAAAGTTGATTTACCGGCATTGGGAAAGCCAACCAAGCCAACATCGGCCAGAAGTTTCAGCTCAAGAATTATCCATTCTTCAATACCCGGTTCACCTGGTTGCGCATAACGGGGAGTTTGTTTTGTGGGTGTTGCAAAATTGCTATTGCCTAAACCTCCTCTTCCTCCCGGTGTAAGAATTACTTCTTGACCTTCTTCAGTAATTTCACAGACCAACTCATTGTTTTCTGCTTTGCGTGCAACTGTTCCTAAAGGAACTTCTAGAATCACATCTTTACCTGCCGCACCTGATGAGTTTTGTTCTGATCCGGCTTCGCCTGCCTCGGCAATCACGTGTTTTTTATATCTCAGGTGAAGTAATGTCCAGAGTTGTGAATTGCCTCTTAATATTATATGTCCGCCCCTGCCTCCATTTCCACCATCAGGCCCGCCTTTAGGAACATACTTTTCTCTTCTGAAATGAACTGAACCCGCACCTCCTGCACCAGAACGAGAATAAAATTTTACATGATCGATAAAGTTAGGAGATGACATATTTGAATGTTACGACCGGTTTAATTATGCTGGTCGATTACTTTGCTGATGTTATTAAAGATTTGATCTATACTACCCACACCGTGTACCCGGCTGAATTTTCCCTGGCTTTCGTAATACTCAGCCACAGGAACGGTTTCATTCATGTAGACATTAATTCGGTGGTTGATTTTCTCCTCATCCTGATCATCTGTGCGACCAGAAGTCTTACCACGCTCCATCAGTCGGCTAACCAGTTCATCTTTAGGCACATCAAGCGCGATCATTACTGAAATTTCTGTTTCATTTGATTTTAATAATTGGTCAAGCGCTTCCGCTTGTTTTACAGTTCTTGGAAAACCATCGAAAATAATTCCTTTTAACTCACCCGCATTTTTGATTTTATCATCCACCATATCAATCACCACTTTGTCAGGGACAAGGTTTCCGGCATCCATGTATTGCTTGGCAAGCTTGCCAAGTTCAGTTCCTTCAGACAAATGTTTTCTAAACAGATCTCCTGTTGAAATGTGTGTTAAATTGTACTTACCGATAATTTTTTCGCTCTGTGTGCCCTTTCCTGCACCGGGGGCACCAAACAATACGATGTTTAGCATGATTTGATTTTTATTTGAGTAAATATTTTACGCTGTTACCTGATAAATATCTTTTAAGTTTCGGCCATAGCCATCATAATCTAGTCCATAGCCAACTACAAAAGCATCGGGGATGTCAAAGCCCAGGTACTTGGGTGTGATGTTTTTCTCTTTGGCAGTTTCTTTTCTTAACAAGCTAACTACTTCAACCGTTTTTGCACCCCGCTCCTTCATTTCGTTAGTGATTTGTTCTATGGTAGTGCCGGTATCAATTATGTCCTCTATGATGATAAGGTCTTTACTGAAGATGCTTTCCTGTATGCCAATTAATGTTTTTAGCGCACCAGTGCTTTGGGTGCCCTCATAGGAAGAGATTTTTACAAATGAAATGCGATTAGGAATCTTAATTTCCCGCATTAAATCAGCCGCGAACAAAAAAGAACCGTTTAGGATGGGAAGGAAAATCGGCTCAATGTTTTTATAGTCTTTATTGATCTGGCTTGCCAATTCTGTAATGCGGTCAAAAATGGCCTCCTCCTTAATAAACTTCTTAAAATTCAGGTCTTTGATCTTCATTACAATTGAATTGGGGCTGCAAATATAGCCGAATGTTGATTATTTTAAGCTGAGGGTTTGGATATTCCCCATTTGGTTGCGGTATTTAATTATGTCGCCATCAAGCTCAAAATGGGCAAACAATTTCGGGGCGGGGGTAATGGTCAATTTTTTTTCGATGAATTTATTCTCTTTAATGCCAAGAATTTCATAGCAGAAAATCTCTCCGGCAGAATAGGCAAGAAACACATTATTTTTTCTACCCTTTACCTTTCCGGTAATAATACTTTCTGGAATAGCAATCATTAAATCAGTACATGAGTTTTCTTTACTGAAATACTGCAGATAGGAAACATCAACAAAGTAAGGCTTGCTATCTCTTTTATCTGTATGGATAAAGTTCTTGAATAGCGTAACACTCATTCCGAACTTCATGGAAGCATTAGCCAGCGCAATTAATTTTTCAGGTCCATTGTCAGCTAACTGCATGTCAACAGCAACTCCCAGGCTGTGCGTACTGATAAACCTTTTCTTATCATACACTGGCACTATTCTTCCCGGAGAAAGCGCTTCTGTAATTCTAATAACAGAGTCGCCTTCAATAATCTTAAAAACTAAAATTGTTGGTGATTGTAGATAATAGGGCAGCAACTGCAAAAATACTTCAGTAAACCCATCGTTGTCTACATCAAAAATTCCCCACCGTACCGGTCTGATATGTAAATGCTCTCCATTGATTACTTCTGGATAATCGTACTTCATCAAGTAATTCAATACCAGGTCAACTTCTTTAGGGAAGTCAACAACTTTTTGCGCATGCCCAACATGATGCGCGAGTAAAATCAATATGGCTAAGAAAAATGATTTCAATTTTCAGTAAGTATCATCCAATGCAAAATTGTTTTTACGTTTCATCCACAAGCCTTTGGTGAAATCTGGAAACTCTACTGTTTCGCCCCCTAAGCGAATCGAAGTTTCTGATAAGGGTGTGATGGCACTCCAGGCAACTGAATCGTATACATCAATAGGTGTAGGTGCTTTTGCTTTTACTGATTCAATAAAGGCGTGCAAAACAAACCAATCCATGCCGCCATGACCAGCGCCTTGTGCATCGCCTGCATATTTTTTCCAGAGGGGATGATCGTATTTGTCCAGCCAATCTTTCGCGTCTTCCCAGCGGTGCGCTTGTTTGCTTTTTCCTTCTATATAAATAGAGCGATTGATGTCCATCCAGATGCCTTCGGTTCCCTGCACACGAAAACCTAATGAGTAGGGGCGAGGCAGGTTAGTATCATGTTGCAGTAAAATGGTTTCTTCATTGGCGCATTTAATCATAGTAGTAACTACATCGCCTAATTTGAAATTCACTTTCGCATTCGGATGATCAGCCCCGGCAGTTTTTACGATGTAGTCGTTAAGTCCTCTTGCTTTGCTGCTATATGAAACCAATTCCGTAAAACGATTGCCACGGTTAATGTCAATCATCATCGCTACCGGACCAATACCATGTGTTGGATACAAATCTCCGTTGCGATGCACCGAATGTGCCGTGCGCCACTGTGCTTCAGAAAAACCTTTTTCGCCAAATTCA
>CAZVFM010000016.1:0-23416 GCA_964626095.1 uncultured Roseivirgaceae bacterium
GTTATTTTCTCTTCAGCTTCCATAGTTTACCACTTTCGTTACTGATGAGTAAATCTCTTTCATTAATGTAAGTAATAGCCTCGGCCGCTCCGCTGCGTTTGAATTTTACTTTACCTTTAGGTGAAGAGAAAATCTGTTCAGCACCTGTCCAGTTAAAAAAATAAATTTTTCCATAACCCAGCAGCACAAATTCCTCCTGATCGATATGTATATCTGCCCCTGTGATGGGTGCCCTCAAAAAAATATTGGACAAAGGAGTTACTTCATAGACTCCCGGTATATCTGGCAGGGCATAATGTTTTACGCATTTATCTCCCCGATTTTTAGAAAACAGATGCAATTGGCCATCGGCCCAGAAAAAACCCTCACAATCAAAATTTGATTTCTTCTTCTCGGGTGGAAAATCCAGTTGATCAGCATAAACAAATTGTATCCTACCCATAAACCTGCCTTTTGAATCAAGCTTAATTACAGAAAGGCTTCTACGCTTGTTTGCATTATTACCAAAATCTCCAATGTAAATATTTCCTTCATTGTCTTTGGTAATGTCTTCCCAATCTATATTTCTCAATTCAGAGAATAAGACAGTATCAAGCATTGTCCCTGATTCATCAATCAAATATAGCGCTGCTTCGTTTCCACTATCGGCATGGGTCCAAAAAAGCGTTGCACTGTCTGCCTTCATCAATCCCGAGCTTTCTAACAAAGGCATTCTACCCGTTCTCCTTATTTTAAAATCACGTTTGATATTTTCAAATACATGATTATCGGCTGGCAAATTGTTTAGTACCGCATAGAAATAAATAAGTAAACCAATAAGTTTATGTCTTAGCATAAATAAACAAGCCTGAACTTTACAATTTACTTCTTGAATTAACCTCTACCTGTGCAGTATTTTGTATTACAAAACCGGCCATTTGGTTAATTACTTTTTCCCTATCCAACCACCACTCCCTGCTGTACACACGTTGATTTGGCCAATTTCTGTCTTTTAAAATCAGGGGTAAGTAGGCATGCATTTCCTTAGAAGAAAGTGCAGCATGATAATGCTCATCATCGGTAAGCAAAAGCGCGCAATTTAGCTCTTCTTCTTTAACCGCTATATCAGCCTTGGGTATAGAACTAACAACAAACTGCAAATGCCCATGTTTTGTAACAAGTACATCGGTCAATTTACTGGCCAGGTACCACGATGCGGTATGTTGTTTTTCTCTTGGTACAATATTTCTTTCAACACCTGTGGAAATATCGTATGCATATTGCAAATATTCTTTTAACAGTTTAGGTCCTTCGTTTTTCAAATCGTCAACCTTAAGTTGATGGGGCATAATACTGCACACCATAATGATTTTCTCACGAGCCCGGGAGATCGCCACATTTAATCGATTTTCACCTCCAACGACATTTAGACTACCAAACTGCATCATCATCTTTCCTTTTTTTCCTGGCGCATATGCCAAAGAAAAAATGATGATATCCTTTTCATCGCCTTGTACATTTTCTATATTTTTCACCATTAAACTTGCGGGTCGCGAAATGCGTTTGTATTCAAAATGCTTCTCCAGCAAATCCATAATCAGCATTTGTTGGGGCGCATTGAAGCTGATAATACCTATTGACTTAGCTGGGTTGTTCTTCATTATTTCCTCTACAAGTTTAACAATATGTTCTGCCTCAGCCAGGTTGGTGTTGTTATCCCAAACACCTTCTACTTGTTCAAAAAGAATAGGTCTCTCTTCCTTGCTCAACACGGCCCTGTCGGGGATAAATTGCAAAGCATTGCCATAAAAATGTTGATTAGAAAAATTAATCAACTCAGGTCTGCGACTTCTGTAATGTCCTTTTAATTGTACTTGCATGAGATATTTTGAAGAGAGGTCCAATAATGAATCTATTTCAAGCTCAGTAATCTCCTCTTCTGAGTCATCCCATCTTATCTGGTAAAGATCAAACGGCCTTAATTGTTTGTCATCACCCGCAATCATAACTTGTCGCCCCCGGTACATGGCGGGTATACCTCGCTCGGCAAAACATTGCGAAGCTTCATCAAATATCACCAAATCAAAAAAACTCTGCATAGGAAAAATTGCAGAAACAGTTTCGGGAGAAGCTAACCAGCAAGGCATAAGTTTGAACAATTCCTCGTTATATTCAGCAATCAATTTACGCAAAGGCCAGATGCGCTTCTTTTTGGTGGTTTGATGATGGAGATCCCGATACGTCACTCGGTTTCTTAGGCGATTAAATTCAACTTCTTCATAAATTTTTTCCCTCGCTCGCATAAGCACAATGTCAGAGCTGATGTCTTGCTTTAATAGTACAAGGTCTTGCAATTCACTTTCCATCTGCGATAAGCGCAAGGATGAAACGCTTCGCAGAACAGGATATTTTGCTTCGAGATGTTCTAGCCATGCAATGCAAGTACTATTAATGAAGACTTCTCTAAACTTCTCGTAAGTATCATCAGGACTTAGTGCTTCATACAGTCGCTCAATTGTTCCCTTTTCATGTAATACAAATGACTCACTCAGTTTATCAAATTCACAAAGCGCATCAAAATCTGAGTTTACCTGCTGAATAATTATCTCCGCTGATTCTGGTTGCTGTAGTAATCTGTTGATTTGTGTACTCGTTAAATACGCTTGCCACTGTTCTTTCTTTTGGGGAATTTCCTGCAACAACTCAAAAAGTTTTTCTATAACTGATTTGAACTCTTTGAAATCCATTTCCTGAACATCAATACTAACCCGTAACGATTTGAAGTAACTAAAAATAAGTTTCGATCTTAGCGCCATCCTTTGTTTCTGCAACCATTGCTCCCAACTGGCTTTATCGTAAGTATCGGGGAAATCGCTTAACCACCTTCTTGATTTTAGTTTTGTAATATTGTGCTCGAGATTCAGGCGATTATCAATCATTCGCAATAATTGCTTAAATCCCTCTTTGTTCTGTCTTAACTTATTAGCCACCAGAACACGCTTGATTAAATATTTATCCTGAGAAAAAAGCTCCCATCTGATTAGTTTGATTAAGCTCTTGCGTGCATCCATACTTCGCTGCAAAGTTTCCTGAAATTTACCCAGTTGGTTGGCAGCCAATGTTATTTCAGGTCCATCGTCTGAAAAACAATCAAGTAGCACGCGTTCCAGGTTTTCTATCCACAACGAACTTGTCTCCTTATCATCTTCAAGTTCCATTCTCTTAAAGTAATTAAACACTGTATCCATTCGAAGTGCCCCCAACATTTCAACGGCCAATTCTCTGTGATTCAAAATTTCTTCTGCTTCCTGTATGGTGACTTTGCCACTAACTAATGAGTTAATCGCATCGACTCTTGCTTTCTGAAAGGAGATCAGGTCGTAAATGGTATTCACATACTTCTTCAGATCGGATATTGCCAGTCCTGCAAAACTCTTTCTATCAGACAGCAGGTAGTCGGCTCGCAAAAATAATTTACCATAAGCATGGTAAAACTTTAATTTCTGCCAAAACTTAGTGGCATTATCCAAATGAAAAAACCTAAATTCTTGCTTAAGATTAACTGCTAAATCATGGGGGGATGAATTGAGGTACATCTCCTTAGCACTAACTCCACACGCTGATTCATCAAACAATGCCAACCTGAACTCTTCCAGTTCTTCAGTGATCTGATCAATTCTTCTGCAGGTATGTAAATAATTTCGTTCCAATTGAATGGAATCAAGACTATTATTTTTTTGTCGATACTCATCCAGACGTTCAATCTGACTGGAAATTTTCATGTAAACTGCTTTCCTGTCGTGCCGATAGTCGTGTACCAATCCCAGAAAATCTGAAAGATCCTTTTCTTTTAGTCTATCATGTACAACATCCAATGCCGCTCGTTTCTGACAAACCACTAAAACGCGCTTTCCACTGGCCATGGCATCACTGATGAGATTACAAATCAATTGCGATTTACCCGAGCCGGGCGGTCCCTGTACCACCAAAGAGTTGCCAGACTTTATGGCCTTGATTGCCAGTTCTTGATGTGCATCTATAGCAAATGCTGTAAACAATTTTTCTTCCTTCACGCTTTGTTGTATTGATTGTGCATCAAAGCCATTGGTCGATTCCTGTTTGGCTGGAGAACGTTCATAAAAAAATGCTTCCAGATCTTTAAATTGTTCATTCTTAATCAGCGTAGTATAGTCAGGCACCAATTGTGTTGAAGCCTGAGGAAAAATACCGAGCACTGCTTCGGGAAAAAGTTTGATACGCCCGGTTTCCATTTGTGCCTCAAATTCACTTTTGCTGAATGCTTCGAAATACTGTAGTTCATCCCGAAAATTTTCTGTATTGAAGTCTAACTCTATATGACTCTCTTTAAGCACTTCATATAGTGAACTTCTGAAAACATCTTTATCAGTATCAAAGTCTTCAAAAGACCTGTCGATAAGGTTTTCATCCAGTTGTTCCTGATTAAAAAAAGCGTAAGCAAGTAGAAAAGATTTATTAAAACATACCTCTGCTTCTTCGCGTATTCGTAAAATCCATTTACCGCGTTCCTGTACGAGCTTCACCGGAAAAAAAATCAATGGTGCCCTTACCGCGGTACCATCGTTAAACTTACCCCGCAACATAGGCCAGCCAACATGCAAATCTTTTGATCCTTTCTCTTCGAAAATCAATTCATCGATACGCGCAAGTCTCTTTAGTTTTCTACTCACCTCATTGCTCAGTTCCATGCGCGCATCGGTAATTGCACAAAGTGTATGTGATTTTCCTGCAATGAGCGACTCAATTATTGAAAATGAATTTTTCTTTTCAAGAAAACTAAGGTGATGGATATCTAACAGCTGCTCGTTGGCCAACCTGAGTAGCAACAAAGAACGATTGTTACCGCCAAGGTTTGTAAGCCTGCGCAAATATGTCTTTAGAATTTTATTCGCCTCCACCTGCATTATTTTATCAAAAATGACTAATTATCTATGTAAGGTAAAATCTTTACGAGGGAACTATCACTAATCAGGTAAATATTACGCAATTCCTCAACAGACTTAAATAAACCATGCTGGCTGCGGTAGGTTATTATTGCTCGTGCTGATTTGGAGTCTATATAGGGGTGGCGCTTTAGTAAGGTTTCATCGGCAGAATTAATATTTATTTTGTTAGGCACATAATCTTCTGCTATATAAAAACGCGCCTTTAAGCTGCTAATTATTTCTGGTTTCAATCCGTAAACTTCAGATAATTGATCAATATGAATAAAGCCCCCTAAACTTTTTCTGTAAGCCACAATACGAGACGAGAGCACGGTACCAATGCCTTTAATTGTTTTCAGATCAGCAGTATCAGCATTGTTGATGTCTAAAAGTGAATATGAAATTTCTTCTTTCACTTTCTTCGGAGAGTCAACACGGGGCTTTTCAGGGATCAAAATATAATTCCACAATTGTAAAGCAAGGGCACTATCTATATCATGAATGCGCAATAAATCTTCCTTATACCTAAAATCTGCTCCTGTATTTCGATATGCTATAATACGTGCCGCAATGCGCGGTTCAAAGCCCAAATCAATAAAGTCCTGATAAGTCGCATCATTGGGATTAAAGCTAAAAGGTGTTGATAAGTAGTTACTCTGAACTGGTTCTTCTTCAAGTGGCACAGGGGCAATGGTGAATTGTTCGAGAAGACTGTCTAACTGCATCGAGCGTTTAAGGCTGAGCGGTTTGTCAACTATTACTCTAAATAAAGGCTGTGAAAAAACGAGTAGTAAAATCAGTGGAAGTAAAATCAGCATACCATTGAGTTCAATGGCCGAAAGCTCAGTTACCTTAAGTAGCCAGCGCTTTAGATTTTTAAAAGCAGAGGACATGTTTTAAAAATACTAAAAAACAAGTCAAAGTATATTTAAATGACCAGGAGTAATGTTTAATGAAAAAATCTTAATTGAAAAATTTCTTGAGATTAGTATGCGTTTTCTCTGTCGAAAACAACCGCATATAAGGTAAGAAAGATGATTTTAATATCCAGAATAAAAGACCAATTCTGCAAATAGAACCTGTCAAGTTTTACCCTTGAATTCATCTGGTAATAGCGTTGTATCTCTCCACGGTATCCCAAAGCCTGGGCCAAGCCTGTAATGCCCGGGCGAGAAGCATGACGTAAGGTAAACTTATACACCCTGTCCTGATATGCCTTATTTAATGGTATTGGATGGGGTCTGGGGCCAACTATTGACATGTCGCCATTTAGCACATTTATAAATTGAGGAAACTCATCTAAACTTGTCCTTCTTAAAAATGCACCGACTTTAGTGATTCGAGGGTCATCTTTAGACGCCCACTTCTCATCGGCTTTATCATTCACCACCATTGTGCGAAACTTGTAACAATAGAAGGGACGAGTGCCTTTGCCGTGTCTCAATTGCTTGAAAAATACAGGCCCTTCTGACTCGAGTTTAATTAGTAATGCAACGATGGGAAATAACCAACTTAAAATAAATACCATCACAAAAAGCGAAAATGCAATATCAAAACTTCTCTTTAAGAATCTGTTCAACACATTATCAAGAGGCAAATCATTGATGTCGACAATAGAAATATCTTCAAATCTGCTTAGGGTATAGGTTTTTAATAAATCTGTATTAAACTGAGGGATAAGCTTAACTTTTTTGAATTGGCTGTCTGCAAGGTTGATGATTTTTCTAAACGATAATCGGTCAATTTTTTCACTCACATAAATCAAATCCAGGTTAGTCAGGTCTGATTGCAAGAAGTCTGTAACAGTACCTAAAATGGGTACCTTTGGTCTATCCACAGTTTCTGATCGATTGTTTTCATAAAAGCCTTTACACTGTATGCCATACTGAGGTTTTCTGTTAAAAATTTCGAACAACCTTAATCCAAGAGAATCATAGCCAACTATAACTGCATTTCTTACGTTACCTCCGAGCTTTCTATATTGAACCAATGCTAAGTGAACAAATATTCTGTAAAAACTAACAAAGAAGAAGAGCTGAACAAAAACAAGTATCAGCATTTCTCTGCTTATATTTTGGTTGTCAAACAACAATCTAAATACAGAAACAGTTGACCAGAAAACCAGCAAAGTGATAATTGCTTTTTTTAGCGTGGCTTGGTAATTAGTTGATCTGCCAACTTTATAGTCACGAAGAAATGTTGAGATAAAGAACCAGATTGTTAAATACAACACAAGCGCATTTAAATAAGGCTGTGTTAGGCTTGCAGTCTTGAAAATTTGGTAGTAGGAGAAAAAGAAAGTGAAAACAAGAATCAATAACTCTGAGGCTATAAATAGTGTAGGGAAAAATCTATAAAACCTCTTTGTCATAAAACATTATTCATTTAAATCCTGCAATTTCAGCTAAACCCTTCTATCTGCTTTACTTACGGGTTGTAAATCACCAAATCCGCGCAAAAGTAACCCTAAAGTACCGCTTAGTCAAAATCTTTAGCTAAATAAGCGGCTCTTAACTGAATTAAATAACCTCTAACAAAATTAGTGCCCTTGATAAACTTGCTTCCACAAAGTTTCAAGATTCGAAGTTCGGCAATAGCCTTGTTAACTGAAATACAAACCATAAAATATGCTCCAAAATACCCTAAAAAGGGTATCATTAAACCTCATTTCACGGGCTAATACGTCTGAATTTAGCGTTAACTCTGTGAATTATCCTATCTTGTGCCCTTATTTAGATTTATTTGAAATTAGTGCATATACCTACCAACATTATGAAAAATCAGCCATTACTGATATTGGTTTTTCTATCCATTTTAATGGTTTCTACTGTAAACATTATACAGGCCCAAAACATACCCGACATATCATCCATAAATGTTGATGAGTTAACTGATGCCCAGGTGATGGAATTAATGAACAAGGCTGTAGCTATGGGTTACTCCGAAGCAGATTTTTTTTCAATGGCCAGCGCTCAGGGACTTCCACAGGCAGAGATTGCCAAGTTAAGCACCAGGGTCAATCAAATTAAAAGCGCCAGGGTTTCAGCTTCACAAGCTTCATCAGGCATCAGGGAAAGAAAACAAAATGAACTGAATGAAGTTTTAAAAAAAAGGCAGCAAAGCAATGACCCCGTTACTGATAAGCCTCTTGAAGAAAGACTGTTTGGTTTTCATATTTTCAGCAACAATGAACGATTGACATTTGAACCCAGCCTTAATATGCCTGCACCAAAAACTTATGTGTTGGGCCCAGGTGACGAGTTATTTATTGATATCTATGGGGCATCTGAACAATACTATGAAGCAAAAATAAATTCGGAGGGCAGGCTTTTGTTACAGAATATTGGTCCTATTGCAGTAAGTGGATTAACCATTGAGCAAGCAACTCAGCGAATTAAATCAAGGCTTGCTTCAATTTATACAGGAATGTCGGGGCCAAAGCCAAATACTTTTCTTCAGGTCTCATTAGGATCGCTGCGAAGCATAAAAGTAAATCTTGTTGGCGAAATAAAAATACCCGGAACGTATACGCTAAGTTCGTTCGCCTCAGTATTCAATGCCCTTTATTTAGCAGGTGGGCCTACAGTAAACGGAAGCTTACGAGAGATAAGAGTATTCCGCAACAATAAATTAGTAAGCACAGTAGATGCTTATGAATTTATCATGCAAGGCAAAATCAGCCACAATATTTCTCTTGAAGATCAAGATGTAATTATTGTAAATCCTTTTTTGTCAAGGGTTGAAGTGAAAGGTGAGGTTAAAAGACCTGGAATTTTTGAGGTCAAACCTGGAGAATCCTTTGCTGATCTTTTAACTTATGCGGGAGGTTTTACAGATAATGCATATAAAGAGCGAATAAATGTTACGCGAAATACTGCTTCTGAAAAAATAGTATCAGACATTTTTTCTAATCAATTCGAATTATTCACACCAAAAGGGGGTGATGTATATTTTGTAGGCAAAATTTTGGAACGTTTTCAAAACAGGGTACAAATCAATGGCGCGGTTTTTCGTGAAGGGAATTATTCTATCACAGATGGTTTAACTGTAAGCGAATTGATTAAGCGGGCAGATGGACTTCGTGGAGATGCTTATCTGAAACGAGCACTTATTGTTAGAACACAAGAAGACTTAACCACTCAAACAATTTCTTTTGACCTTGGCGAACTACTAAAGGGAGAGCGTCAGGATATTATTCTTCAACGAGACGATGTTTTAACCATTCCCTCACTCTACGATTTACGTGAAGAGTTTTATGTAAAGATAACAGGGGAGGTGAATAGTGGAGGATCATTTCCTTATTCCCAAAATATGACGGTTGAGGATTTAGTACTTATGGCTAAAGGTTTGCGTGAGTCTGCATCAGAATCAAATATAGAGATCACCCGCAGGGTAAAAGATCAGAATGCCAATGACATTTCTGATATCCTCCTTCTAAAAATAAACAAAGACCTTAGTTTGACTAATGATGATAAGTTAATTACTCTTGAACCTTTTGATCATGTTGTAGTACGACCCAATCCGAATTTCAGAACAGAAAGATTTGTTAAGGTTGAAGGTGAAGTCTTCTTTCCTGGAGATTATGCCATTAAAAATGTGAATGAAAAAATTTCTGATGTTATCAGAAGAGCAGGGGGACTTAATGAATTTGCTTATCCAAAGGGCGCAACACTAATTCGGTATACAGAATTTTTCGAAAGAGATTCGGAACTCTTGAAGAAACATCAAAACCTTGCGAAGGTGTTAAGTAAAATAAACAAAGAACCGGTTGACCTTACGGAATCTGAAAAGATGTTCCTGGAAAGATTGGATCAGAAACTTTTTGACACCAGTTATAATTTTGATCATGAAGATGATATGGCAAGCTTTGCCAAAAAAGAAAGACTAAGAGAAATTACCCAAAGAAATCCATTACTTACAGAGGTAAATATTCGCGAAACAGAGGCTATAGGGATAAACCTGGAAGAAATCATGAAAAATCCGGAATCAAAATATGACCTGATTCTGGAAGAAGGAGACATTATTAGCATTCCCAAGCAATTGCAAACAGTAAGGCTAAGGGGTCGCTTACTCTATCCAACCACAGTGCGGTTTGAGCAGGGTCGATCAATGAAATACTTTATTAATCATGCCGGAGGCTTTGATACCCGGGCAAAACGCAAGCATACTTATGTGGTTTATGCTAATGGCGAAGTAGCCAGAACAAAGAATTTGCTCTTTATCAGGAGCTATCCATCCGTTGAACCTGGTGCCGAAGTTATTGTACCAGTTAAACCCCCTCGCATTCCATTAAAGCCAGGGGATGTGCTTGGCATTACCACCGGCCTGGCAACTTTAGTCTTGCTACTTACCCAAATCGATTTTTCCGGAAACTAGTTAATGCAGATTTAAATGACTGATGGTAGAAAATATATTGATGAGGATAGGATTTCTCTGAGAGAATTGATTGAGCGCATCATCTATTGGTACCACTACTGTCTTAGTAATTTTAAATACATTTTAATTGCTACAGTTATTGGAGGTATTCTCGGATATGCTTACACTTTCAGGCGTCCAACCTATTTTGCCGAAACTACCTTTGCATTAGAAGAGTCATCAGGTTTTGGTTTAAGCCAGGTTGCTGGATTGGCTTCGGCAGCAGGCATTAGCCTTGGTGCACTTGGCGGTGGAGAGGACGGCCTTTTTCAAGGCGAAAACATCATGCAACTCTACACTTCTCAGCGCATGATTGAAAATGCACTACTTACTGAGTATGAACTGGAAGGCAAATCTGAAAAACTAATTTATCGTTATGCCCGTGAGAGAAAACTTGATAAACAATGGAAGAAAAAACCTTATCTAAACAATATAAGCTTTGATTTATCCAGAGATGAGTTTACCAGACATCAGGACAGCATTTTATTTGAAGTTGCCGATGAGATACGGTCAAAATTTCTTATAGTAGGTAAACCAGTACGTAGGCTAAATATTATCAGTGTTAAATGTAATTTTAAAGACGCAGAATTTGCCAGATATTTTAACGAAGCATTGGTAAAGAACGTGAATGAGTTTTACTATGAAACCAAGACTAAAAAAAGCGGAATAAACCTCGCTGTGCTTCAAACACAAGCAGATAGTATCAAAAGTATTTTAGATCAGAGTATATCAGAAATTGCACAGGCTTCAGACGCAGTCCCTAATCCTAACGTATTGAACCGCAGTGCCCGCGTGCCTGTACAACAAAAACAATTGGATGTACAATCGTCCTTAGCCGCCTATGCTGAAGTGCTAAAAAGTCTTGAGGTGGCCAAGCTTAATCATCTGAGTAAAATGCCCCTATTACAAATTGTAGACAAACCCGGAAAATACCTTGATAATAATAAATGGAAATGGTACAAGGGTATTGTGATTGGGCTTTTTTTAGGAGGCTTGTTATCGATGTTATTTTTTTCAAGCAAACTTATTATAACTGCAATTCTTTCTGAAGAGGATAATATCCGTTAATAATGCTTCAGGAGCTACAGAAATTCTTAAATCTAGAGCGGTGGCTAAAGCATAAGTCATTTCAAAATTTTGCTTTCTTAGCAATAATACAAACAACGAATGTGCTCATCGCATTAATTGCGATTCCAATTGTAGTGAAGGCGGTTAATATAGAGCAATTCGGTTTGATTAACTTATCACTTTCCTTTATTACATTATTGAATGTGGTAGTGAATTATGGCTATTACCTAAGCGGGCCAAGAGAGGTCGCAATCCACGCGTCAAATAAAAATGTCCTATCAGATATATTCTCAAAAATAGTAATTGGTAAATTACTTATCGCATCTTTTCTTTTTGTGTCAGTTTTGGCTCTAGTTAACTTTACCCCAACCTTTGATCGCTACGGTACAATTCTTCTATTTTCAACAATTATACTTTTCTCTGAAGCACTTTTTCCTTCGTGGATTGCTCAAGGACTTGAAAGACTACAAATAATAGTAATAGGAAATGTAATTAGTAAATTACTCTACATCTTCTTGTTAATTGTATTTATCAATAGTCCAGCCGAAAGTAAATTGGTTAATTTTTTTGTTGGACTCTCCGCATTAGGAGTAAATATCATTTTGATAATTTACATAACCTCTTCATGGAATATAAAACTGAAACTAGTCTCGTTTAAAAATATACTCCATTCGTTAAAAACAAATTTCATTCTTCTTCTATCTACGATTATTAGCCAAATTACAGTAAGTAGCGGGGTGATCATTTTAAGTTTCTTTTCAGATAACAAAGAATTGGGGCTATATAGTCTTGCAGAAAAGGTTATGCTAATAATCAGAATGCTACCAGTGTTAATTAGTCAGGCAATTTATCCGAAGGCAAGTAAATTGTATTTAGAAAATCAAGTAAAATTTCTGAATTTCTTAAATAAAGTATGGTTTATATCCATTTTTTTCGGAACAGCACTTTCAATAACAACTTATTTAGCATCGCCCATTATTATCTACTTCCTTTCTAAAGAACATCTTGAGACCTCAATTCAATTTCTAAAAATTTTGTCATTTGTTCCGCTGCTAGCTTCTCTGAACATTATCAACATCATAGTTTTTCTTTCTGCAGACCAAAAAGATATGCTCTTCACCTCTTCATGGATACTCTGTATCTTTATGGTAATCTCTTCTTCACTACTAACTTACTATTTTGGAGGTTTGGGTCTTTGCTATGCACTAGTTACAACCGAAATTGTTGTTTTTTTTGTTTGTACTTTGCTAAACTATTTAAGGAACAAAAATCTAGTTATACAATTTTACAAATCAATCTTTATATCTAAAACACACTCAGGTCAATGAAGTCAAAAGAAGATTGGATTATATATGGAAAATCTGATCCATTTTATGGAGTATTGTCTGATCACAAATACAAGAGAGAAAACATAAGTCAATCAGTTCTTGATGAGTTTTATCAATCGGGAAAAGAATATGTTTCTCAGACCAGAAATAGACTAATTAAATCATTCGGAATTGATATAGATAAGTTCTCAATTATGGATTTTGGATGTGGTGTAGGCAGACTAACTTTGCCTTTTGCACAGGCAACAAAGTTTAAGGTAGTGGGTATAGATATAGCAAAAGGAATGTTAGATATTGCCCGCGAAAATGCAAACCGAAACCAAATAAAAAACCTAACTTTCGTTGAGTACCAAGGAGATCTACTACCTGACCTTGGTCAATTCGATTTGGTCAATTCTTACATTGTATTGCAACATATTGAAGTTAAAATTGGATACCAACTGATAGACCAGCTTTGTATGAGCACTAAAATTGAAGGCTTCACTCAATTGCATATTACTACTGGACATCGAATTCCATTTTTTAAACGACTTAAATTTTATCTTAAGGTTCACTCAGAATTATATAATAGATTTGTCAATCTGTTAAAAGAAGGACGATTTGTAAAATCGCCTATAATGCAAATGAACATATATAATTCAAAAATACTTGAAGGTATTTTTTCAAAGTACACTGATTCCATTCATCAGGAATTAACAGATCATGGAGGATATCTGGGTGCTATTTTCTACTTTAAGAGAGAGAGGTAAATTTCACTATTAACCCATTGATTAAAAGGTGCATTCCGATCAATATTTAAGCAATCAATCTTCGGTGGCCATAATACTTGTGAACTGGAATGGTTACGATTACACCAGAAAATGCATTGAATCTTTACTAAAGATAAGCTATCACAATTTCAATATACTCCTTGTAGATAATGCTTCAACCGATTTATCAGGTAAAAAATTAAGTGAAGAATTTAATAATCTTATATATTTTCAAAATAGGGAAAATCTTGGATTTACCGGTGGCAATAATCTAGGCATATCATATGCATTGGAAAAAGGATTTGACTTAATAATGCTTCTCAATAATGATACTGAAGTTGAACCTGATTTTCTAGAACATCTCGTAAAAAGTATAGAAGCCAATAAGGAATGTGGTGCAGTTCAACCCAAAATATTATACTGGCATGATAGAAAATTAATTTGGAATGCCGGAGGGGTTTACAATAAATGGTTAGGCTGGCCAATAACTGTAGGTTTGAGAAAAAGAGATGCCAAAAAATTTCAACAATCAAGATACGTAGATTGGATTAGTGGATGTTGTATATTGTTAAAATCAAGTGTTGTTCGCAAAGTTGGGCTGTTAGACGAAAAATATTTTGCATATTTTGAGGATGTAGATTGGTCAATCAGAATAAAAGCAGCAGGCTATAGTTTGCTCTATCAACCAAAAAGTACTATTTATCATATAGCCGGAGCCTCAGGAAAAAGCAAAATTAAAAACAAAGAGGGATACTTAAATCCCATAATACATTATTATGATATTCGAAATCATCTCTATCTAATACTTAAACATTCTAAAAATTTAATATTTGCAATCAATATTGTTTTTCAAATTATAAAAATCTGTTCATACTGTGCGTATTTCATTTTAAGAGGCAGGTGGAATAAATTACATTCTGCAATAAGGGGTTTTAAGGATGGCCTTAAATTATACCGAAGAGATTATAGCTTTGAGAGAAGAAATTAAATGATAATAACCATCATCTTATTAGTAATCTATTTATTTTTGATTCTATACGTTCTTCAGGGGGCGATATTCAGGAATAAACTTGAGTATTTGCTCTATTATCTCCTTTGTTTTCTTCCAGGGTATACAGTATTTCTTTGTCTTATTTATGATGGTTCTGGTTCCGAAGTTATCACTAAAGTTGTTCAATATTCTAAAGAAATAATAATTCTGATTTTTCTTATAAGTTTTTTACTGGCTCATAAAAGAAAAATTTTAACTCGATGGAAAATTAAGCCACTTGACTTTGCATTTCTTTCATTCATTCTTTTGTCATTTATTTACTTGATCCTACCAATAGGACTTGCATCATTTTTAAGTAAAGCAATCTATTTTAAGAATTTACTTCTGGTGTGCCTGATGTACTTCTTTGGCAGAAATTCAAACTTTACATTTAAGGAGTGGAAAAAAGCACTCAATATTGTTTTTGTTATCACAGTTGTATCCTTTATAGTGGTTTCGTTTGAAAAGATAACGAGCACTCACCTTCATAGCTATATTGGATTTTCAAAATATCATTTAGATTTAGCAGATATTGAACCATCAGGGAGTTATGGGCTTACCTGGACATTTGAGGCCCAAGGTGGAGTAAAAAGGTTTGGATCTATCTTTTCAAATCCGTTGGAATTTTCTGCATCTCTACTTATTAGTCTATCGGCAGCACTTATTTTGTTTCTTTCAGTCCCATATTTTGAAAATAAATCAAAATATCTTTCTCTAATAGTACTTTCAGTTGCATGCGTAGTATTGGCATATTCAAGAGCATCGTTTGTTGCATTTGTAGCCATGTTGTTTTTTGCCGGTATAGCGTTGAGGTTTTATCGATTTATCTTAATTGGCGTATTTGTAGTCGTCCTATTTATATTCTATATACTTTTCTTTGCCCCACTTGAAGTTAAATACTTCGTTGAAGACACGCTGCTTTTTCAGAATTCTTCAAGCATAACGCACTTAGTTGACTGGTTCACTGGTATAGATGCTATGATTAGCAATCCCTGGGGATTGGGCTTAGCAACTAGCGGCAACGTTGGTGGAGTTGAAGACGATTTAAGAGTAGGTGGAGAAAACCAGTTTATTATTTTCGGAGTACAAATGGGCATATTGGGTATGGCGATTTACATGATAATTTTTGCTTTAGGTATTATCTATAGTTTAAAAGCATTTAGAATTGCAAGTAGCCGAGAGGATCAAATTGTTCCCTTCATTGCGTCAACTGTTAAGTTTGGATTAATATTGCCCTTACTTACTTCTAATGCAGAAGCATTTTTATATGTAACCTTTATCAGCTGGTGGATGGTCGGTTACAGTGTAAGTATATATGAGAGATACAAAAATGCTACGATAAGTAGCGAAAACAATCTTATTGCTTAGATCAAAAGATGCATCAGAAAAAAACAAAAGTTTTGATTGACACATTTCATTTATTGAATGCTTTTAGTGGTATCAGAACATATACTACACAGCTTTGTAAAGGAATTGAAAAAGCAACCGATTTAAATGCCGAATACATTATCCTACCTGATTGGAAAAAACTCGATGGCTCATCGTTTCTTAAGGGCAGGTTAGGTTTAATCAAAAAAATTATTAATCACATTAGCTATTTGCTATGGAAGCAGGCAATTATTCCATTGATTATATGGTATAGAAAAATTGATGTTGTGCTTTGTACTGATTTCGTCTTACCTATTTTATCCGGAAGAGCCAAAGGCTTAGTAGTTATTCATGATACTCTATATTGGGAATTTACATCCAACTATAATCCCTTATGGAGAAAATATTTTTTGTGGTCTGTTGATAGGGGGCTTAAAAAAAATAGCATAATCATAGCAACTTCACACTATACAAAGGAACGAATAAAAAAAATAATTTCCGACAAACATACCGTAGAAGTTGTTTACCAAAGCCCAAATATTTTGAATATTGAAAACAGCAATTTAAATGTGATAGATAAGTATAACCTTGATAACATTCAATACTTTATTCATGTAGGTACATTTGACAAACGAAAGAATCTTCTTCTACTTATTAATGCATTCAATCATTTTATTAATGAAAACAAAAAGGATAATTTTAAATTAGTTCTTGTTGGAGGAAGAGCTGTAGGTGCGCATCATGATGATTATCAGAATATACAAAATTTAATTTCATCACTCCAGTTGAACGATAAAATTGCAATTACAGGCTTTGTTGGTACCATAGAATTAGCTACACTTTACTCAAATGCTTTTGCTTATATATTTCCATCACTCGAAGAAGGCTTTGGCATACCCATACTTGAGGCCATGAGTGTTAATATTCCGGTCATTATTTCAAATAGGGGTTCATTAAAAGAAATAGCTGGAAATTCAGCGTTAATATTTGATGCAGAAGATGCCCTTGACCTCGCCAATAAAATGGTAGAAATAATAAATCCGGATTTAAGATTGGAGTTAATAAAAAAGGGAAAAGAAAGACTTAAGCTATTTAGTCGTGATAAGTTTGTTAGTGCTATTGATACAATCATTCACAATTATACCTCAACTAAATGAAGATTCTTCAGGTATATAATGCCTATCAGTATAAAAGCGGTGAAGATACAGTGGTAGAAGAGGAGAAAAGCATTCTTGAAGCAAACGGCCATACCGTTATTCAATACCTAAAACATAATGAAGAAATTTTTAGCTACAATAAAACTCAAAAAATAAAATTTTCCTTGAACCTTAGGGGGTCAAAAAAAGTAGCGCTTGAATTTAGTGAGCTGTTAAAAGAGGAAAAACCCGATATTTGTCACGTACATAATGTATTTTCTGTAATAACTCCCATTATATTTCAGATATGTAATGACCACCAGGTACCTGTAATTCAAACTCTTCATAACTATAGACTACTTTGTACTAACACATTATTTTTCAGGGAAGGTAAAGTCTGCGAGGTTTGCATGGGAAAATCCTTGCTTAATTCTGTAAAATATAAGTGCTTCAGAAATTCATATACCATGACTGCACTCATGGCCGATTCTATACAATACCATAGAAATAAATCCACCTGGATTAAACGTATCAGCGCTTACATCTGCCTTTCCGAGTTTGCCAGAAAAAAATTTATTCAAGGCGGTTTACCGGAAAATAAACTGATAGTAAAACCCAATTTTACAACTAAACAAACTGAAGATATTGAGTACGGTGATTTCTTTCTTTATGTTGGCAGACTCGAATCGGCTAAGGGATTAGCCGATTTCATTGAATTGATTAAACAACGGCCAAATATAAATTTTGTCGCTATTGGACATTGCGATGCTCCTGAACAATTATCAGAATTAAAAAATATAGAATATTTGGGTCAAAGAAGTAAAACCGATGTAATTTCTCATTTACGCAAATGCAAAGCCCTAATCTTTCCCTCTCAAATGTATGAAGGTATGCCTATGGTCATCATTGAGTCGTTTTCTATGAAAAAACCTGTCATAGCAAGAAATTTGGGAGTAATGGCCACTATGATAAGAAATGAACAAAATGGTTTGTTATTCTCAAACACTAAAGAATTAATAATGAATGTTGATAAATTGAATGCCAATACAGAATTGTGTAAAAAATTTGGCTTAGAAGCATACCGAGACTTCATGGACAATTACTCTCCTGAAATGGGTTATGCTAATTTGATTGCTATATATAATAAAGTCAAAGATGAATACGCCCCAAGGCTATAAAAAGTATACTTTATTTGTACCTAACTATGCCAACGTTGATTATGAATTAGCTTCTGATATCATCATTGAAAAGGCTGCGAAAAATGAAAGCTTTGCTGTTTCTGCTTTAGCTGTCCATGGCTTAATAACAAGTATACAGGATAAACATCTGGGATCAATAATTAATACTATAGATATGATCGTGCCTGATGGGCAACCCGTACGTTGGGCGCTTAACAGTTTTTATAAACTAGGCATGAAAGACAGGGTATATGGCCCTACACTAACTTTACATGTATTAAGAAAAGCCAGTCAGCTCAAATTAAAAGTCTTTCTGTATGGAAGTACAAAAAATACATTGACACTTTTCAAAAAATTTATCAACTCAAATTTTCCTGGTGTAACCGTTTGCGGAATTCATATTGACCGGTTTAGAGAAGCTACGGCTGCAGAAGACATTGAAGATATAATTGAAATTAACCATTCTGGAGCCAATATTGTACTTGTAGGCCGAGGTTGTCCACGACAAGAATATTGGGTAGCCAATCATAAAAATAAAGTCCAGGCGGTAATGATGGCGGTTGGTGCAGCTTTTGATTTCCATGCAGGTACTGCTAAACAAGCCCCAAAGTGGATGCAAGACCGCGGACTGGAATGGTTATATAGATTATTAAAAGAACCTAAAAGGCTATGGAAAAGATACCTTGTGACAAATACATTGTTTATCCTTATATTTTTCAAACATAAATTTATCAACAGAAGAGCATATTAAGTATGAAGAAATTAATTGTTACAGGTTCTGCCGGATTGATTGGCAGTGAAGTAGTAAATTATTTTGCTGAAAGAGATTGGATCGTTGAGGGCATTGACAATAATATGCGAGCAGATTTCTTTGGTGAACAGGGGGATACCACATGGAATGCCAAAAGACTAACTGAAACCTATAAGAATTACACTCATCATCAACTTGACATCAGAGACAGATCAGGAATTCAACAGTTTATTAAGACTTTTAAACCAGACGCCATTGTACATGCTGCTGCACAGCCAAGCCACGACCTTGCTGCATCACGACCATTTGATGATTTTGATGTCAATGCTGTTGGTACCCTCAATTTATTAGAAGGCCTAAGAATATATTCAACAGAAGTTCCATTTGTACATTTATCTACCAATAAAGTCTATGGTGATTCGCCTAACAGGCTAAACATGCTTGAGAAGAATTCAAGATGGGATTATGCAGATGAGAAATACTTTCAGGGGATAAAAGAGGACTTTCCTGTTGACCAATCAACACACTCAGTATTTGGAGCTTCGAAACTGGCCTCTGATATCATGGTTCAAGAATATGGAAGATATTTTGGCATGCCGACATGTTGCCTCAGGGGGGGGTGCCTAACAGGCCCCAACCACAGTGGGGTGGAGTTACATGGTTTCTTAAGCTATTTAATAATGTGCAATGTAACAGGAAAGAAATACACAGTATTCGGATATAAGGGCAAGCAAGTAAGAGATAATATTCATTCTTATGATGTCGCCCGATTTATTGATGAATTTTTAAAATTACCTCGTGTTGGAGAAGTTTATAATTTAGGGGGAGGAAGAAATAACTCAATTTCTATACTTGAAGCATTTGATTTGATTTCCGGCATTTCAGGCAAAAAAATGAATTATGAATATTCTGATAAAAACAGAATTGGAGATCATATTTGCTATATCTCAGATTTATCCAAAATAAAGTCTCACTACCCTAATTGGGATATTACTAAAGATTTGAAAACAACATTTGAAGAAATATATAATTCGTGGAATAGCAACGGGCGTAAGGTTTGAATTAATATTTTTTACACTAACGAAGTAGATAAGCAATACTAACTGTACCGTTCCAATTCAATACATCTCTTCCCTTTACAAAATAGGATTCACCTGGTTCTTGTTTCAAGTACCATTGATAGTTTAAAGATTTCGTTAACCGAAAATTTGATGAGATAATAAAATTATTAAACTTACAGTCAAGCACCACGCCTGTACTGAGGTCTGTCCAAAATCTTCTCCAATCTGTAGATCGCTCAAACGCGTGATAAAAAAAATCATTATTGTGTACTAACCTTTCACCGAAAACCCCAATTCGATTAAATCCATTGAACCAGCTTACTCCCACATACTGCACATTGCTTCCGGGCCCAATAGCTGCACCAATGACTTGACCTCTATGTGTATAACCATGACGTATATGCGGGTGTGTATACCAACTATTGGCATCTCTGATGACCGACCTTACCACCTGACCCATTTGTGTGGTCTCAATATCAATTTGAATAGCCCCTCTTTTCTTTAATGAATAAATTTTACTCATTCCTACAGTAAATGCACGATGAAGATTAGGTCTTTCTATGAAATCACGTAAGCTTCGCGAGTTTCCATTTGTCCCATATTCTGCATACAATTCAGCTTTTGATTCCTTAAGAAGGAATCGAAAAAATACCGCTGAAAATTGTTGATTTGTTGTACGCACAATATCTGCATCTAAACCATACTTATTACGACCATTAAAAAATGGAATTACATCTGTAATTCGATTGATTTCATCATGATACACTTGAGACACTCTGGAGTACCCAACAAATAACCCCGGCACCCATTTTGGTTGTAAAGAAAATGTTAAGCCAGAAAGATAACGCCAACTTTCACGCTTAGGGTGATACAGGTTAGATAAGTAATAAATTCTACTTGCAGTATCCGGAGGATTATAACCAGATTCATCCAATCTACCTGCAATGAATTGTCCTTCTAAAAAACCAAATGGAGTACGAAAAGGTTGATTCGTGTTCACTGTGAAATGCATAAAGCCCGAAGCATTATTGCTCATGAGCAATGCGTTTCTTTTACCTGGGCCCCACCAAAGATTTTCAGTTGAAATACCTACAGATAACTCTTTGTGATTAAACTTTATACTAGATTGCCCTGGCATTAATCTAGTGTATGTAGACTCTCCAAATCGGACAGGAGTATCAATCTGATTCCACCATTTATACATCCAACCCCACACCACTTCAAAATGATCTGTAGTAAATTCCTCAAAATACAAATTGGAAGCTCGTATGTATTCTGGCATCAATTGGACCGATATTTTTCTATATTTAAAGTAAAGGCCTGTACTAAGTCTGGTTTGCAATCCCTTATTAGGAATCATACTCCCCATATTAGCAATTGTTGGATGATGTGAGTTGCCTTGTGATTCTAAAATAACTGGTAAAAACGAAAGTGATCCCTTTTTTGTTTGCTGATTTGACCTCAAGGAATCATTATGCTTTTCATTGAAATAAGAGTAGTTCCACTTAAAGACTTCTTTAGGATTCAACGGACGAATAGTCATTGATACATTAGAATCCAGTTCACCAACCAATTGCATTCTCCTTAGGTAATCTTCCATTGCAGGAAACCCAACGGGTAAAGTTTGACCATGCACTGATTGATAAATAGCCATTAAGCAAAGTACAATCGACACAATAAAAAATCTATTGCAAATATTCAACCATAAACTAAGCTTATGTTCAAAATTCATCTCTAAAAAAGATAAAATGCATTGACCGAAGTATATAAATTTGATCTGTCGACACCCCTAAATTGATTGCTGCCAATGGAGGTCTCCTCTCTTTGCCATTGATAATTTAATGATCTGACAAACTGCATTCTTGATGAAAGAATAATTTTCTCGTGTTGCCAATTGGCTAAAATTCCGAAGCTTAAATCTACCCATGGCCTTCTTGAATTATCTCTTTGAAATGCACGGTTGTAAAAATCCATTTGATGTTCCAGCCTTTCCAAAACGAACCCAGCCTTTTTAAAGCCTTGAACCCAACTCAGTTCCATTGTTTGCACATTGCTACCTGGCCCCACACCAATGCCCAATTGTTGTCCATAATGAGTGAACCCATGACGAACTGGAGTATGCTGCCCCCAGCTTTGTCCCGAACCTACTCCGAAGTATCGCACCATTATGTTAACCGATTGTTGGGTTTGAGTGGCTTCTGCTCTTAATTGAATATAATTTTCAGAATTTGATAGTGCAAATAATTTATTTACTCCAAATAAATAGGCCCTCGCATGTTCCGGAGACATAATGAAATCTCTCCAATTCAGTGCATGATCTCTCCTACCAAACTCAAAATATATTTCAGCATTAGATTCTTGAAAAACCCACCTTAAATAAACGGCTACCTGTTGATCTTGATCCTTACTATCTTCAATATCGCTGCTTCCATTTACTAATAATTTTTCTTTTTGGAATGGATCAAAAATGGGGAAGTATCCTACGAATGTTTTCTCCAAATCTTCGCTATACTGTTGAAATGTTCTGGAAAGACCGAGAAATAAACCAGGAACCCACTTAGGTGAATATGTTAAACTTACTGCATTGAGATAACGCCAATCATCTCTTCTCAGGGAAGCTTGTCTTAATGAAGGTTCAGCGGGAAAACCTGACCCCTCTAACTTCCCAGACATTAATTGACCTTCAAAATAACCAATAAATGTTCTAATAGGCTGGCGTGTACTTATTGTCAGGTGATTAAAACCTTGTGAATTGTTACTAAAAATTAAAGCATTGAATTGCCCCGGTCCCCACCAAATATTTTCGTTAGATGCACCAATAGAAAAATTACCAAAATTTAACCTCAAACTAGATTGTCCGAGATTTCCCTTCCAATACGATCCGCCTCCAAATAATACAGGATCATCAGATCTTGACCAGAAATAGTATCGGTCTGACCAAATTTGATTAGAATAACTTTGTGGAAAATACTCATAATCTTTGTTCTGAGCCCAATTTACCTCCGGTCGAATTTGAAATGACAAGGGTCCAATCTCTGCAAATACACCTCCTGAAATCATTTGCTGAAATCCACGAGCTGGGATCATTGGACCATCTCCCCAACCGTATGGATATGAAGAATTGTATTGCACTTGTGTTGCTGCCGGAAGAATTTGATATCGACCCTTACCTCTCCAAAAAGTATTTGGCGATACAACGGTAATTGAGTCGTTTGCTAAAAATCCATTCTCAATGTTAAAGACATTTTCGACCTTAAATGCCTTGCGAGGGAAAAGAGGTCTTAACATAAGCGATGAAGAAGCATCAATAATTCCGGTCAATTGTGCACGTCTAATGGCTTCATCTAATACCGGCATACCGGCTGGTATTGTTTGAGACAGTGATTGAA
>CAZVFM010000017.1:0-23353 GCA_964626095.1 uncultured Roseivirgaceae bacterium
CGGATATTAAAAGATTACCCGGGGGCGATGGTGAATTCAGAAGAGTAATACTGGGGGCAAATCCTTTACGAAAAGGAGCCTTCTGTCGCTTATTCGGTCATACCGAAATAGAATTACTTGAAGTGAAAAGCCGGCCAGCCAGAAAAGTATTTGACAACCGGTATTGGGGAGATCTGGGCTATATACATGTGTGTTTTGATGTGAGTGGCATGATGAAACTTTCTGAGCATTGTGAACGTGCAGGTTTTCCATTTACAGTAGATAGCCGCAACTCTTTTGATATGGGTAAGGCAGCTGGCCATTTTACGTATTGTGAAGATCCTGACGGCACCTTAATTGAATTTGTGGAAACACACAAGATACCCATCATAGAAAAAATTGGATGGTACCTTAATCTGCAAAAAAGAAATCCGGATAAACCATTACCCGATTGGATGCTTGGCATGCTCGCGCTTAATCGCGTTAAAGATTAAAAAAACGGGTTACCTTACCACAAATTGTTCGGATCCCATTTTGTATCCTTCAGTAAAAATTTCTGCGGTATAAACTCCAGATGGATAGTCTGATCCTTTCTCGTATACGAAAGAAATTTTCTGCCCGGTGTTATCAAACAATATATCCTGTTTAGCGGTAAAAAATTCTTCTCTGCCATCATACATAAATGTACCTGAGCCGCGAGCTACATCGAACAAGACCTGACCGTTTTCATCAGTAATTCTAAGCAGTATAGTTTTGCCTTCAATGGGAGCTACGTTATTTACTGCAATTGTAAAATCTACTTTTAATTGTTCTAGCTGTCTGCTTCTAAAAGGCGAGGGTCTTTCACGACCTTTATCATTAATGGCCATGATGCCAAAATTCTCGGCTTTTAACTGAGAAGCAATGGCAACCTTACCCGCAAGTTCTTCTTTATTTTTGGCTATGGTTCTTATAGAATCACTTAATTGATTTTTCTGTGTTTTAAGCACTACGTTTTCAGTCAATAATTCTTTGTTGATACTTTGTAGCTTGGTAATTTCTTCATCTTTTGCCAATAGAAGTTCTTCATAACCTTCCACTCTGTCTTTTAATTCTTTTATGGCCTGGTTTGTTCTGCGTTGGTTGTTGCGAAGTTCTTTATCCACTTCTTCCTTAGCCAATTGAAGTTCAGAGATATCTCCTCCTAATTTTTCGATCTCCGAAATTTTCTGGTCAAGTTCTGCCCGTATTTCATTGAGTCTTTGCATAGTACCCGCCAGATCTTCTTCAGTTGTACTCAACTGGGTTTGAACTGCCACTTTTTCATTGTGATCGAAATAAATCTTAATTCCTTGTATGATTACAATAATGGCTAATAGCGAAATGATTATCACCATTTTATTGCTTTTAGCTGCTGCTGGTTGAGACTTATTTTCTTCCGACATATTTATTTGAAATGAATGTAAATGCAAAAATAGTCTTTAATCAATAGTTATTCAAAAATCTAAAGTATGATGTTGTTTAGTTAGCGTTGGATCAAAAAAGACCAGTCCACAGGAATAGAGGTCAACTGTACAATAGACCTGTTCATTAGCACAAATTTCTCGCCAGGCAGATTCCATTTCTTTGTCGTAATGGATATCGTCAATAACTAAAATTGAGTGCTTGTGTACTTTATTCAGCATCCAACGAAAATACCTCATGCTGGCATCGTAGGTGTGATTGGCATCAATAAGCACAAAGTCAATTTTTTTTTTGGTAAGTAAATAGTCGGGCAGCAATTTGTCAATATTACCAATATGAATTTGTATATTTTTTAGTTCAAGATATTCAAAATGAAATTGAGCCAGGGAAGCTGTTTCAGTACATCCCTCAAAAGTATCTATCTCAATTTGATTATTCCAGGCAAGGTATGCCGAGCCGATTCCTAAAGAAGTACCCAACTCTATTACATGTTTGCAATTAAGATATTGTACCAGGTTGTTATATAACGCACCAAATCTTGGCTTGACTAAACTTTTAGCAGCTATATCAGCAATTTTTCTTTCTTTTTGATGATATGAGCCTTGCTTACTTCCAAAATCAATAACCTTAATTAGTTTATTGCTTTTTAATAATTGTAACCTTAATTGTTCTATTCTGTTGAAATCCTGTTGTCTATTCTTTTGAATGGCTTTGGTATACAAATCAAAAATAAAAGGTCCATGCAGTGAATGTTTATTTACCGCATCGAGCCAATACTTAAGGTAAGATTTAACTTGATGAATGTTCACTTAGTTAAGACGCATAGGTGCCATCATAGTGAAGGCGGGGATATTTACCTCAACGCGTGTACCATCTACGATACGCTCCATCAAATAACTGCCGGTCATTTTGCCAATTCCTGATTTAAGATTGCAACCTGATACGTATTGATGCATTTGTCCGGGCTCAAGCACGGGTTGCTGGCCTACTACTCCTTCGCCTTCAATTTCTCTTTTTGAAAATCCTGCATCAAATATGTGCCAAAATCTTTTCAATAATTGTATGGTGTGTTCACTTTGGTTCTCAATAGTAATTCGGTAGGTAAAAACATAATGGTATTGGCTCGGACTGGAGTACGAGGGCTGGTATTCAGTTTCAACGCTCACTTTTATTCCCTGTGTAATTTGAGTTACCATACATTCAAAAGTATCAAAATTTTAATTTTAGCCTTGTGTTATGTTAATAACTTTTAATCATTTTTCTATTATTGGTAAATGGATGTAAAAATTGCCCCTTCCTGGAAAAGTCGCCTAAAGGCAGAATTTACAAAACCATATTTTATTGCCCTAACCAGTTTTATAAGAAACGAATATCACAGCCAAACGGTTTATCCGCCCGGAAAAGAGATTTTTAGAGCTTTTGATACTACTGCCTTTGAAGAGGTAAAAGTAGTTATTCTTGGCCAGGACCCTTACCACGGACCCGGTCAGGCAAATGGCTTGTGTTTTTCTGTGAGACCAGGGATAAGAATGCCTCCCTCTTTACAAAATATATTTAAAGAAATTGAATCCGACTTAGGTAACCCTATTCCACCCAATGGTGACCTGGAGCCATGGGCTGCCCAGGGCGTATTGCTACTCAATGCAACACTTACAGTGCGTGCAAACAGCCCCGGATCACATCAGAACAGGGGATGGGAAGAATTTACTGATGCGGCAATTAAGCATTTGTCGGAGGAAAGAAGTGCAATTGTATTTATGCTTTGGGGATCTTATGCGCAAAAGAAGGGTGAGATAATTGATAGAACCAAACACCTGGTGTTATCTGCACCCCATCCATCACCCTTTTCTGCAAATAGGGGTTTTTTCGGTTGTAAACATTTTAGTAAAGCAAATGCCTACCTCAAATCAAAAGGCTTAAAAGAAATTGAGTGGTAAATAATGTGTTGAGGTGTTAATGTGCTTATGTGACTAAGAAAAATAGCGTGAAGTTATTTGACTTAGTTGACCTTCGTCAACAATTACAGTTCAACAAGTTATCTAATCATATTAAACAATCGTCTCCACCTGATCTTGTTGAAGAATTTGCCATCCGGGTCAACCGAAAGCCAGATAAAATAACCTTTACCTACAATGTGGTCTTCCGGAACAAAACCCCAGTAGCGAGAGTCCCATGAATTGTGCCGGTTATCACCCATCATGAAATAATAATCTTGTTTGAATGTATAACTATCTGTAGTGTTTCCATCAATGATCAACTTTCCCTCTTCAATTTTTGCATCTTTATTGAAATCGTACAACAAAATGGTTTCGCCATATGCAGCAAGTGTAGAATCATTTATTGTAATGGTCATTCCCTTTTTAGGAATTACAAGTGGACCATAGAAATCACCATTCCAGGGATAAAATTTTGTGCCCGGAAATATACTTGGTTCAGGCTGGTTGACCGTTCTTTTAATGAATTGTCCGTAGCTGCTTCTAACTTCCTGATTAACTTCTAATACGAACGGCAGTTTTTTAAATTCTTCGGCAACGGAAGGCGTGAGTTGCATATTATAAGTTGGAAGATCTCCAACATAACCAATCAGGTTGTACTCTGAAATGTCATATTGCTTCATGTATCTTTCGTTGATACGGTCTTTAGCCGACACCAGGTAAGAGAACTGCATCAAGGCAGGATCATCTTGAAGTTGACTGTTAACACTAATTTTTTTGTTAGCAATTACCAGAGTATCACCAGCTATGGCTACGCACCTTTTAATATAATTGGTTTTTAGATCAACCGGGTAATCAATATTTTCATTCAAATCTCTTGGAGGTACATTAAATACCACTACATCATTTCTTTTTATCGTTGTAAGCCCTGGTAAACGGAATTGTGGAAGTTGTATCCAGTCAAGGTATGAGGGTATGTTTGTGCCCCATATTTTTTGATGTGTAAGTGGTACTTGAAGTACTGTTTTTGGAGTGCGGGTACCGTAGTGAAATTTGCTTACAAAAAGATAATCGCCAACCAATAGTGACTTCTCCATGGAGGGCGTGGGTATTACATACGCTTCCATAATAAGAAAGCGAATTAATGTGGCAGTAATTACGGCAAAGGCAACAGCTTCACCCCATTCAGCAAGCCAGCCGCGTTGCCTGTTGGGTATTTCAGAAGCTTTGCCGAGGTATTTTACTTCTTTATTAAAAGCTATTAAGGGTAAGTAAATAAAACCAGCAAAAATGGAAAGTAACTGGGGCATGAGTCCGTCTTTACCGAAAGAACGCAAGAGTTCAAAAATGATAATGAAATAAACGATTACATTAACCCCGGGGATAAGCAGGTAGATAAGCCACCAACTGGGCTTTCCTACCAATTGCATTACAATTATTTCGGAATAAAAGGGTATAAGGGCTTTCCATGGCTGTTCACCAGCTTTTTGAAATAGTTTCCAATAACCTATGGTAACACCTACACGATAAAGAATAAGAAATACAACAATCCAGTTCACGTTAGTTAGTTTTAGGGGCCAAATATAAAATTTTAACTTAGTTAAAGTGCGAGTAAGTCGTTCATATTAAAGACGCCTGTTTTGCCTTTTAACCATTCTGCTGCCAGCACTGCACCAAATGCAAAGCCATCTCTTGAATGGGCAGTATGTTTTAACTCAATATCATCTATTTCAGAGAAATACCTGACTACATGAGTACCCGGCACCTGGTCAATACGGAAAGAACGGATTCCTATCTCATGGGGTTGGCTTGCTTCACCTTTAATCCATGATTTTTTACTTGAATGGTTTTTTATGATGTGTTCGGCTATACTTATGGCGGTTCCACTGGGTGCATCTTTTTTTTCTGAATGATGAATTTCATCCATACTGATTTCGTATGCCGGATAATTATGGATGATACCCGCAAGATACTCATTGATTTTAAGGAAGATGTTTACCCCAATGCTAAAGTTGGATGCATAGAAAAAGCTTCCTTTTTTGTCCAGACAAAATTGATCAAGCGCTGCTTTTCGGTCAAGCCAACCTGTGGTACCACTTACTACAGGCACATTATTTTCAATGCATTTTTTAATGTTGTTAAATGCTGCTTCAGGAGAGCTGAACTCTATGGCAACATCTGCTTGCGACTGAAGAGCCAATTCCAGGTCATCGTGTTCATCCAGACGGGCAACAATTTTATGAGCTCTTGTACTGGCCAGACGTTCGATGGTTTTACCCATTTTGCCATAGCCTATCAAAATAATGTTCATTTCAGAATTTGAATTTTAATGAAATACCCGTGCTCGAAAAATAGGCATTTTGTTCAAAGGAAGGCTCAATTCGTACCTGAAGTTTAGGGTTTACATCAAATTCTTTTAAATGTGCATCAATATGCGCATCAACAATTTGAATCAGGTAGAAAAGCCCAGTATAGACAATGAATAAATCTCTTTGTCTTCTGAATCGATCGACAATGGTGCGCAATTGAGTTTCATTAAAACCAGAGGTGTTGATCGTATTGGAACTTCCGTCTATTTCAGCAAAGAGATGGTTTTTGTAGGTAATGAAGCCGGACTGGAAAACGTCTATATTATAACCCAGAAAACCAAGACCTCCATATACCAATGGCACTTTCCAGTATTTTTTGTTGTAGGCTTGTCCAAGACCAGGTAATACAGCACTTAATAATAAGGCCCTTTCAGGATCGAACCTGCGCGACATTGAAATCAATGTATCGATTGCTTTGGTGTGCTCAATAATTATTCCTGTGTTGTTTACAATTATCGTATCGCCATCCTGAGCGATAACAGGAGTTGAGATGATTATAATCAGAGTAACAATTAGTGACCGCATTATACTTTCAAGATATCGAGAATCCTGTTAAGGTCTTCAATGGAGTAAAATGGGATTTGTAAATCTCCTTTTTTACCATCGCTTTTGATTTGCACTTTTGTGCCGAAGTGCGATGATAATTTGGATTGTAAATTATTCAAGTCCCTTTGTACCGCATCCAAAGCCTTGGATTCTCCGGATCTGGCCTTTTGGTTTGGTGTAGTTTCAAGCAATTGCCGTACCATTGCTTCAACCTGGCGAACGGAGAGGTCATCTTTGATGATTTTTTTAAAGAGGGTCAGTTGTGCTTCTGCATTTTCAATGCTGATGATGGCCCGTGCATGGCCCATACTTATTTTACTATCGCGCAATGCAATTTGAATATCAGGAGGTAGTTTTAGTAACCTTAGGTAATTGGTGATGGTACTTCTGTTTTTGCCTACACGATCACCCAGTTCTTCTTGCTTAAGGTTACATTCGGTGATCAGACGCTGATAGCTCAAAGCCACTTCAATTGCATTGAGGTCCTGACGTTGAATGTTTTCAATCAGTGCCATCTCCAGCATTTGCTGGTCATCGGCTTCACGCACATAGGCAGGTAAGGTTTTAAGGCCCGCCATTTTTGAAGCCTGAAATCTTCGTTCACCTGAAATGAGTTGGTATTTATTTTTTGAAAGTTTTCTTACCGTAACCGGTTGAATGATGCCATGTACTTTAATAGAATCGGCCAATTCTTTTAAGGCACTTTCTTCAAAATGGGTACGAGGCTGAAAAGGATTAACTTCAATTTCATCAATTGATAGCTCACTCATCGCAGGGCCTGCATGTGGAATTTCTGCAGATATTTTTTCTTCCCCTCCTGAAGGTGAGTCTTGCAGCAGTGCACTGAGTCCGCGACCTAAAGCATTTCTTTTCTTGCTCATCTTTGGATCCCGTTTTTATCTAAAATTTCTTTAGCCAGGTTCAAATAACTGATGGCCCCCTTACTCTCGGCATCATGCACAATGGCAGGTAAACCAAAACTGGGCGATTCACTTAATTTTATATTGCGAGGAATGATGGTTTCAAACACCATAGATTTAAAATGAGTTTGTACTTCTTCAACTACTTGGTTAGAAAGTCGTAAACGCACATCATACATGGTAAGTAATATACCTTCTATTTCCAATTTTGGATTTAATCGTGTTTGAATGATCTTGATGGTATTTAATAGTTTACCTAGTCCTTCCAATGCGAAGTATTCACATTGTACTGGAATGATCACCGAATCGGCAGCAGTAAGTGAGTTGATGGTGATTAAACCAAGTGAGGGAGAGCAATCAATAATGATAAAATCATAATCATTTTTGATTTTGGCGAGGGTATCGCGCATTTTTTCTTCTCTTTTTTCAATGCTTACCATTTCAATCTCAGCGCCTACCAGGTCAATATGCGAAGGAAGAACATGAAGGTATTTAAGTTCGTTACTAACGATGCACTCTTTAGGGTCGACACCCTCTACCATACATTCATAAATACCTTGTTCAACATCTTTAGGATTGATGCTTAATCCAGAGGTGGAGTTCGCCTGAGGGTCGGCATCGACAAGTAAGGTGCGGTATTCAAGTACGGCCAGACTTGAGGCAAGATTTATGGCTGAAGTGGTTTTTCCCACGCCTCCTTTTTGGTTCGCAATTGCGATAATTTTTCCCATGTAGAAACTTAATCTATAAAATTGTCAAAATACTAAACTTAATCAAATGTAAATCTGGCTTTTCACCTTACTCAGCAAATATCAAATAATCAGTAGTTCAATAGTTCATTTGCCGGGTCACAAAGATATAAGATTCCCGCCTTCGTCAATGACTAAGTCATCAAGTCCTGAAAACTAAAATGGCTTGATTGTGGCAATTTCAGCTTCAAAAAAATGAATAGGGAAGGCCAATCGAAATTTATTTTTTCTTTGGCTTATTTGCCTTCATTGCCTCCTCAAGTTTTAACTGAAAGCTCGACTTCTTTTTATTCACGTTTTTCTTTCGGTTCTCTTCCAGTATCAGCTTGATTTTATCCTCATTAACAAATTTGCGTATAATGGCTTGCTGTCCAAAGGTTACCAGGGTTGAAACAAAATAGTAGAAACTCAATGCTGCGGGGAAGGAGTTGAGTACAAACATGAATACAACCGGCATGATATACCCCATGGTTTTCATCGGCCCCTGAACGGAAGATATCTGGTTGTTTTGCCAGGTATAAACAATGGTAGAGGCAGTCATGAGCAGGGTGAACAAACTCACATGTGAACCATAAAATGGAATAGTAAATGGTAGGTTGATAAATGCATCGTAGGTTGAAAGGTCATCGGCCCAAAGAAACGCTTCTTGCCGAAGTTCTATGGATACAGGAAAGAAATAAAACATGGCAAAAAGTATGGGCATTTGGAGCAGTAGCGGAACACATCCACTTAGCGGGTTTACGCCTACTTGTTGATACAACTTCATTTGCTCTTGTTGTATCTTCGTCATGTCGTCTCCATGCTGTGCTTTTATTTCGTCCAGTTCTGGCTTAAGTACTTTCATCTTTGCCATGGAGAGATAAGAGCGATATGAGAGTGGTGTAAGCGCAATTTTTATGGCCAACACTATCAGAATGATGATGATGCCGTAATTGCTTACAAACTTTTCAAATAATTGGAAAAGTGGAATGATGATGAATTTATTCACCCATATTACCGGGGGCCATCCCAAATAAACATTGCGTGAAAAATCAGTATCTACTTTCTTTAAGATATTGTATTTATTCGGACCTAAGTAATAAGAGAAGTTGGCGTTCCCTTCTCGTAGGTCCTTTCCCGACATGAGTAATTCAACATGCGCTTCTTTAACAATGTCATCAGCGGCTGAAGGATTGGTTTTAATCTCACCTGCGGCAAATGAGGTTTCAGCCAGAATAGCCGTAGTAAAGAATTTTTCTGTAATGGCTACCCATTTTAATGGCATTTCAAGCAACTCTCTTTCTGTGTCGGTGCTCCGCTCGCTCAACCCATCAAAACCACTTGATAAGCTGTAGTAATTAATAGCCGTATGGTTATAGGTTTCTTTCGGGTCTCTTTCTTTTTGCGAAATCTGTTGATCCCATTTGAACAGAAGGTTGTCAGCACTGATAAAATTGCTGCGTACATCTTCAAAACTATATGCTATACTAAACCCTTGAGGGGGTATGGCATATATCTGTTTCAATAAAACACCGGATGAATCTTTAAGTGTAAAAACAACCTTAGTGGTATCGTTGATTTTTGTGGTGGTGTATTCGTAAGTGAGTTGATACAAATCAACATCTTTACCGTTATAATTATTTGTTAATGAAAAGCGGTTGAGTCTTTGATCAAATAGTACTAAGGGTTCCTTATTGTAAGTAAAATAATCTTTCAGTGTTGCCTTGCTGATAACACCTCCTCTATTACTGAACTCCAAAACCAAGTCTTGATTCTCTACAGTGATTGTTCTTTCTTCCACCTGTGCTATACCCGAAATAGTGGGTGCCGGTTGAATACTTGCCTCAATAGTAGTTTCGGTTTTTTCTGTGCTTTGTGGCCTTGCACTTTCAGCGGCCGGCTGCTCCGGAGCGGGTGGTGGAAGTGCGATAAACTGAAAATATATAATTAGTAATAACGCGATTAATGTTAATCCGATTGCTGAATTCCTATCCATTTTTCTACATTTTGGTACGCCTCACTGGTTTAATCAGGAATGCAGGTACCTATCTTTTTCTTTTAAACTCTAATGATGCTTCAATAAATTTTACAAACAAAGGATGTGGGTTCATTACTGTACTTTTCAATTCAGGATGATACTGTGTGCCCACAAACCAGGGATGCTCTTTAAGTTCTATAATTTCTACAAGGTTCGATTCGGGGTTAACTCCTACAGCTTTTAGTCCCGCTTCTTCAAATTGTTTAAGGTATTTATCATTAAACTCAAATCGGTGCCTGTGTCTTTCTTGAATATTTGTACTTCCATACGCGAGCTGTACTTTGCTTCCCTTTTTTAGTTTACAACTGAAAGCACCCAAACGCATGGTTCCACCCTTGATGGTAATTTTCTTTTGCTCCTCCATCATATCAATCACCGGATGCTTAGTATTGGGGTCAAGTTCGGTAGAACTCGCATTTTTCAACTTTAACATGTTACGTGCAAATTCAATTACCGCACATTGCATCCCCAGACATATTCCGAAGAAGGGAATTTGATTTTCTCTTACATAACGGATGGCTTCTATTTTACCTTCCATGCCGCGCTCTCCAAAACCGGGTGCAACCAAAATGCCATCTAAACCTTTAATGATTTGTTCAACCGTATCTGTATGGATATCCTCAGAAGAAATCCATTTTAAATTTACTTTGCAATCGTTCTGCGCACCTGCATGTACAAATGATTCAACAATAGATTTATAGGCATCGGGCAGACTTACGTATTTGCCAACCAGACCAATTGTCACTTCATCAATAGGATTTTTTAATCTACCCAAAAAATTCTTCCACTGATCTAATTCAGGTTCGTTGCGTGCATGCACTTTTAATTTGCTAAGTACCCTTTCATCCAACTTTTCTTTACGCATAAGCATAGGCACATCGTAAATGGTGTCGGCATCAATGGCCTCAATTACTGAGTTGATGTGAACATTGCAAAAAAGTGCTAGTTTCTTTCTGATTTCTTGCGGGAGTGGATACTCTGTGCGACAAACAAGGATATCGGGCTGAACCCCGGCAGCAAGCAATTCTTTTACAGAGTGCTGGGTGGGTTTGGTTTTTAATTCTTTTGCTGCCTTTAAATATGGGATAAGGGTAAGGTGGATGTCCAGCACATTATTGTGTCCCAAGTCCCATTTTACCTGGCGCACTGCTTCTATAAAAGGAAGAGATTCAATATCTCCAATGCTTCCGCCTATTTCTGTGATGATAAAATCGTACTCACCGCTTTCACCCAAGAGGTAAATATTACGCTTAATCTCATCGGTAATATGCGGAATTACCTGAACTGTTTTACCCAGATACTCACCCTGCCGCTCTTTGGTGATTACATTATAATAGATTCGACCTGTTGTAATATTATTGGCCTGGGAAGTGGTGATGTTCAAAAAACGCTCGTAATGGCCTAAATCCAGGTCAGTTTCGGCCCCATCATCTGTTACATAGCATTCGCCATGCTCATAGGGGTTTAATGTGCCCGGGTCTATATTAATGTAGGGATCAAATTTTTGGATAGTAACTTTAAAGCCACGGGCTTGTAGTAATTTGCCCAAGGAGGCCGAAATAATGCCTTTTCCTAAAGAAGAGGTCACACCACCGGTAACGAAGATGTATTTGGCCGTACTCATAAAAGTAATCAGGTAGCTTTTAAAAGCTGCAAAGGTATAAGAATCTCGGAAAATTTGACCCTAAATTCGGTCCTAACGTATTTTAATTCTTCGCGAGAGCAGAATACAGGTTTGGCCTTTCTTTACCGGCCGGAAATCGGAGTAAGCTAGATTTTATTGACACTGTTGATCATTTCCTTAATGTGAGTCTCGTATCCAAATAGATTATTGTATACCCCGCGTATGATATGTTCTTTATCCAATAAATAGGTTGTGCGTTTACTGATGTTTATAAATGGAACCAATGCTTTGTATTGTTTAGATACCTTACCATCTGTATCGGCTAATAAATCGAAGGGCAACTTATATTCATCTTTAAATTTTTGATGGGTACCAAGACTGTCGGTACTTATTCCTATCACGGTGATATCAATATTTTTAAAGAATGAAAAATTATCTCTGAAGGAACAGGCCTCTTTAGTACAGCCCGGTGTGAAGTCTTTTGGATAAAAATAAATAATGCATGGCTTGTTGGCCATATCTTTTGATAGTTGAAATTTTTTACCTGAAGTCGATGCTAAAGTAAAATCCGGAGCTTTACTGCCTGTTTCTAATGACACCTTAATTTTTTTTCTTTCTCAGTATATTAATGTATTCTTTCCTATCGGACCCATATCATATGTTCTTCAAAGAAATTGGTCGATGATAACCATAGAACACGAAAGCAGGTCCTAATGTTTTGGCTCAGTTTTAAAAAGCCAACACTTCATTTTTTGCTTCCGAAACTTCAACATGCCCAGAAGTATTAATGGATTCAAGTCTTACTTGTTTAATTTCATTTATTAATACAGGGTCATATTTGGCGCTCACACGAATGTAGTTCTCAGTAAAACCGAGCATCATGCCCTGTTCCACATCGTTCTCAAATAATACTTTAGCTTCACGTCCAATATTTTCTTCGTAGAAATGCCTGCGCTTTTTCTCGGATAGTATGCGCAACATACCTGTACGTTCATTGCGTTGCTTATGCGGTACAATTTCTGACATGTTGGCTGCTAAGGTATTTTCTCGTTCAGAGTAAGTGAATACATGCAAGTAAGAAATATCCAGTGCATTAATAAACTGGTAGCTTTCCAGAAAATCTTCATTACTTTCTCCAGGAAATCCGGTGATTACATCAACACCTATACAGGCATGAGGCATTAGTGACTTAATCTTTTCTACTCTTTCTTGGTACAATTCGCGTTGGTACCTTCTACGCATCAGTTTTAATATTTTATTCGATCCTGACTGTAATGGAATATGGAAATGAGGAACAAATTTTTTGGAGGCAGCTACAAACTCAATGATTTCATTGCTAAGCAGATTAGGTTCAATCGATGAAATACGGAAGCGTTCAATGCCTTCTACTTCATCCAGTTGTTGGATCAGTTCAATGAATTTGAATTTACGCTCTCCGTCAATTAGTCCGTAATCACCTGTGTTTACACCAGTGAGTACAATCTCTTTTACATCCCTGGAGGCAATTTCGTTAGCCATCCTGAGTATATTTTCAATGCTATCACTTCTACTACTCCCGCGTGCCAGTGGTATGGTACAAAAACTACAGTTGTAATCACAGCCATCCTGCACCTTAAGGAAGGTGCGGGTTCGGTCATGAATAGAGTATGAAATATTAAATGTATTCGCTGCGGCAATGGCCGAGGCAAATACTTTTGTTTCGGGTTTACGTACAAAACCATCGAGTAATTCTACCAACCTGAATTTTTCAGCTGCACCCAATACCGCATCCACACCGGGTATTTCAGAAATTTCTTTGGGTTTGAGTTGCGCATAGCAACCGATAATGGCTACAAAGGATTCCGGTGAAATGGCCCTGGCCTCCCGTACTATTTTATGACATTTCTTATCCGCGTTTTCTGTTACTGAACATGTATTGATAATGAAAATATCTGGTGTATCGGTAAAGTCAACTTTTTTATAGCCTTTTTGCTCAAACATCCTTGAAATTGTGGAAGTTTCAGAGAAATTGAGTTTGCAACCCAGAGTATAAAATGCGACTTTTTTCATTGAGGCAGCAAATTTACAATAATTGTTAAAACCTCACCGGGCAAACCTGTAAACAATACTACGAAGCCAGTAGTCTACGGTGGTAATTCACTTGTCCGAGGTGGTATTGCAAATGCGCGGTCAGGTGGATGAGTATGGAAACTGTTTTAACCGTTTGATTTTGAAAGGGTAGCGGATAATTACCCAACAACACTTCAGCCTTCACATTATCTATACCCGCTGCCACTGCTGCTTTTGCCTTTACAATTTCAGCGAGTAATTCTTCTCTTTTTATACCTCTGGCACTGAATTCATAATCCCGATTTCTTTGATAGTCAGTATTGCCCAATACTGCGCCAATAAAGTGTTGCAGGTTGCCACAAATATGTAAGCATAAATTACCGGCACTGTTACTGATTTGACCCGATACTTTCCAAAGTTCAGCTTCATTTGAATACAAGTTGATTTCCTTGAATAGATTGTCGAGTTCTCTCAGGATAATTTCTTTCACTCCATTTTTAAAATTCTCTTGCATACTTATTACATGCTTTGAATGGCTTCAGATAGATGCTTGAGTTTATTATCCAGGCTGGTGGTTACTCGTTCAAAATCAGCCGGAGCATTCAATGTTGAATTCACACTAAGGTAGAATTTTATTTTCGGCTCTGTGCCCGAAGGCCTTACTGATATTTTACTTCCTTTTTCGGTGTAGAATTGTAATACATTTGATTTGGGTAGGGTAATGGGACTTACTAATCCGGTTAACAAATTTTTTTCTTCTTGCTTTTCGTAATCAAGCAGTCTGATTATTTTTTCCCCCGCAAATTCTTTTGGAGGGCTTTCCCTGAACTGCTGCATCATGGCTTTTATTTGCTGTTCTCCTTCAGCCCCTTTTTTTACTACATTAATAAGACTTTCCTTATAATAGCCACATTCTACATACATATCTATAAGCCAATCGTACAATGTTTTATTTTCTGCTTTGGCAGCAGCAGCCATTTCAGCAAAAAATACACAGGCAGAAACCGCATCTTTGTCGCGCACAAAATCACCTACCATATAGCCATAGCTTTCTTCCCCTGCCGTGATAAAATTTTCTTTACCTTCTTTTTCTCGCATCAAACTGGCGATGTATTTGAATCCGGTTAGGGTATTGTAGCATTTAACAGTATAGGCTTTCGCTATACTGTCGGCCAGTTCAGAGGTCACAATGGTTTTAGCAACGTAGGCATTTGGAGGAAGTGTGTGAAGAGTTCTTTTTCGTCTCAGTAAAAACCAAAAGAGCAGACAAAGCGCCTGGTTTCCGTTAAGTAAAATGAATTGACCTGATGTATCTCGTACACCAATTCCCACCCTGTCGGCATCAGGATCAGTGCCCATGATGATGTCTGCATTAACCTTCTTGCCCAACTGCATCACCATTTCCATGGCTTTTTGTTCTTCAGGATTAGGAGAATGAACGGTTGGGAAATCACCATCAGGCTGATCCTGTTCGGCAACGGTATGAATCTTTTCAAAACCTACTCTTCTTAAACATTCAGGTATCATGCTGCCGCCTGTACCATGCAAAGAAGTAAATCCAATAATCAAATCACTTTTTTTATTCAGCTCAGGATTAGCAAGTGCCAGGATCTCCTGGTAGTATAATTCATCAATCTCGTTTTTAATGATGTGGATGAGCGTCTTTTTTGGATTGAAATTTATTTTACTGAAATCAGAAATACCTTCAACCTCTTTTATCACATTTTTATCATGTGGTGGTACAAGCTGACCACCATCTGACCAATACACTTTAAATCCATTATATTCTTTTGGATTATGGGAAGCGGTAATAACCACCCCAGCTTTACATTTTAATTGTCTTACTGCGTAGGAGAGCAGCGGGGTGGGGCGGAGCTCGTAAAAAAGATGTGCATGAATGTCATTGGCCGTAAAAATATTGGCTGCAGTTTCCGCAAAGAACCTGCTGTTATTTCGACAGTCATAGGCAATAGCCACATGAATTTCCTCATCTGGAAATGATTTTACTAAATAATTACTTAAGCCTTGGGTAGCCATTCCAAGGGTGTACTTATTCATGCAGTTTGAGCCTGCACCCATAATCCCTCTAAGCCCGCCTGTGCCGAATTCGAGGTCTTTATAAAAGGCATCAATAAGCGGGCGGGAATCCCTTGCATTTAGCAATGCTTGCACCACTTCCTTGCTTTGTTGATCAATAACTTTACTGTCCAGCCAGGTTTGTGCCTTCTGCCGGGCGCTCTTGAGTAATTCTTGCATAAATTAATTTATAAATTTCCCCTCAGTTCTTGCTCTCTTTCTATGGCTTCAAACAAGGCTTTGAAATTGCCTTTGCCAAAAGACTTAGCTCCCCTGCGTTGAATGATTTCGAAAAACAATGTAGGCCTGTCTTGTAAAGGTTTGGTGAATATCTGTAATAAATAACCTTCATCATCTCTGTCAATCAGGATATTATTTTCCTTTAGCGGCTGAAGATCCTCTTCAATTTTACCTACACGGTCAAGTACATCATTATAATAACTGTCGGGTACAAAAAGAAACTCAACACCCCTTCTTCTGAGTTCGCTTACGGTATAAACAATATCATCAGTAGCAATGGCAATGTGTTGCACACCGGCTCCTTTATAAAAATCAAGGTATTCTTCGATCTGTGATTTCTTTTTTCCTTTGGCTGGTTCATTAATCGGGAATTTTATGTAGCCGTTTCCATTGCTTACTACTTTCGACATGAGTGCGCTGTATTCGGTGGAAATATCTTTGTCATCAAAAGTAACCAGCAAGCTGAAACCCATCACTTTTTCGTAAAAATCAACCCAGTGATTCATTTTGCCTAATTCAACATTACCTACACAATGGTCAACATACTTTAATCCAATAGGTTCAACATCAAAAAGTCCTTCCTTCTTTACAAAACCAGGCATGAATGGACCTTTGTAATTTTTTCGTTCAACAAAAGTGTGGATGGTATCTCCGTAGGTACGGATGGAAGAAGTAATTATTTCTCCGAATTCGTCTTTTAATGTTTGTGGTTCTGCGGCAGGCACAGCACCGCGTTTGGTAGTTTCTTCATAAGATTTCACGGCATCGTCAACCCATAAAGCGAGTACTTTCACACCGTCTCCATGTTTATTAACATGTGCTGCAATTTCTGAGTCGGGCTGCAATGAACTGCTTAGTACAAACCTGATCTTATCCTGCTGTAAAACGTAGGAAGCGCGATCACGCACCCCGGTTTCCGGTCCGGAGTAAGCGATGAGTTTAAATCCAAAGGCCGACATATAATAATGCGCAGACTGTTTGGCATTGCCAACATAAAACTCAATGTGATCGGTGCCTTGAATGGGAAGGAAATCAGTAGACATATGACTTTATTTTAATAGGTAAAATTACACAATTGGTAAGTAATGATCAGGTATTTCAATCGATACTTTTTATGGTGTTGCTGTATTGAAGAAACGGCATTTTTAGTGTTTACCGGTTATATTATCACCACTTGAATTTTTTAAAGTCAAATATCAATGATTTTGATTTTTACTTCTTTTTATTTTCAATATTCTTGTAAAAAATACTTCCAATGGACTACAGTGCAATTGAAAAAGCCCTCATTCAGATTATTCAAAAGCGTGCAGAGCTTAAAAAGCTGGATTATAGTGACCCTGCGTACGATACCACAGAGGATGAACTGCATGATTTAGAAGATAAATTTCAGGAGGAGCACGGTGAAGCCATGGAGGATGTATTACAGGATGTTCATGATGATTTGTGCCCAGATACAGATGTACTTTTACCCATTGCTTACCTGGCCAACGCATACACCCTGGATGCCAATAATCAATACCAGGTAGCTGCAAGTGAAGGTATCTTTGTTGAGTCGGATGATTTTCCTGGCAAAGATACCAAGATGGTCATCGTGCCTTCACCTTTACGTATTGTGATGAATGTGGGAAATAGTAAGCAAGAAGTGGTGTGGTCGGCAAATAGATCCGGATCAACTATAGCCTAATTTCGTTCTTACTTTTTCAAGCACTTCAGAAGCTATCTGTCGTGCCTTAGCTTCGCCTTTTTGTAATTCGATTTCAAGTTCCTCGGGTCTTTCCATGTAAAAATTAAACTTCTCTCGTTCAAGTTGGTACTTGTCCATGATCAACTCAAGCAATTCTTTTTTAGCGTGCCCGTAACCATAATTACCTCCCAAGTAATTTGAACGCATCTTTTCATTTTGCTTTTCGCTGGCCAACAAACTGTAAATGGCATAAACATTACATGTATCCGGGTTCTTGGGCTCCTCAAGGGCGGTGCTGTCGGTTATAATATTCATCACCTGCTGTTTCAATTCTTTTTCAGGCAAGAAAATATCGATGATGTTACCATAAGATTTACTCATCTTTTGGCCGTCAGTGCCGGGTACGGTCATTACAAGCTCATCAACTTTAGCTTCGGGAATGACAAATGTTTCTCCATACATATTGTTAAAACTGCTGGCGATGTCTCGGGCCATTTCAAGGTGTTGCTTCTGGTCTTTGCCTACGGGAACAAAATCAGCATTGTATAAAATGATATCGGCAGTCATGAGTACAGGATAAGTAAAGAGTCCTGCATTCACATTCGCCAGCCGATCTGATTTATCCTTAAAGGAATGCGCATTGGCGAGCATTGGAAAAGGTGTTAGGCAACTAAGGTACCAGGTAAGTTCGCAGACTTCCGGAATGTGTGATTGGCGGTAGAATATATTTTTGGAAGTATCAAAGCCAAAAGCCAGCCATGCTGCGGCTACAGCCTGCACATTTTCTTTTCGTTGCTTTGCATCTTTAATGGTAGTAAGCGAATGCAAATCGGCAATGAAAAAGAGCGATTCGTTACCTGCTTGTCTGGATAATTCAATCGCAGGCTGAATGGCTCCAAGGATATTGCCTAAATGGGGCTTACCACTGCTTTGTATTCCGGTTAATATTCTAGCCATAAAGTTATTTGCGTAAATAAAGCAAAAAAGAGAATCGAATAATAGCTTAATTTTGTTTCAAATTTTAAACCAGTGAAGTATGAAAAAGTTAATGCTTATTTTTTTCAGTTTAATCAACCTGCAAGTTATTGCTCAAGCGCAAGGTCCGGTGAGATTTGAAAAAAATATCCACGACTTTGCTCAAATTAGGGAGGAAGAAGGACCTGCAACGCATGAATTCAAGTTTACCAATACTTCAGACAAGGCCCTGACTATTATAAGGGTTAATGCTTCATGTGGTTGCACCACACCGGGTTGGTCAAAAGAGCCGGTATTGCCTGGTCAGACAGGCTATGTGAAGGCGCAATATGATCCTAAAGGCAGGCCTGGTTATTTTAATAAGTCGCTAACGGTAATATTTGACGCAGATGAGCCCGTCATACTGCAGATAACCGGAAGAGTAGTTCCGGCAAATACACCCATAGCAAATGAATTTCCGGCTGCCTTGGGAAACCTAAGATTCAAGTCTAATTCAATCAATCTTGGAAAGGTTTTTATCAATCAGCCAGCAGTGGTAAGAGAGGTTGGGATTTATAATACATCGGATAAAGCCATTAGCATTAAAAACATTCCTAACCAAAGCAAGTATTTAAAGGCTGAAGTACTGCCAGCAATTATTGAAAGCAAACAAAGAGCAATTTTAAGAATCACCTATAATGCCGGACTCAAGAAGGCCTATGGATTTCAAACGGATAATATTGAGTTGGTGAGTGATGATGAGCTTATGCCGCTGAAGCACTTTAATGTGTATGCCGTTATCGAGGAAGATTTCTCTAATCTAAGCGAAGCTGAGCTGAGTAATGCCCCTGTGCTTGCCATTGATCAAATGAGCCATGATTTCGGCCGATTAAAAGCCAATACCAAGACAGAGAAGCGCTTTGTCATCAGCAATAATGGCAACAGCAGGCTCTCCATCAGAGATGTGCAGGCCAATTGTTCTTGTGTACTATTGAACATGGAGAAGAAGGAATTAAAGAAAGGGGAAAATACAACCCTAACCGCAGTATTTGATACGGAAGGCAGAAAGGCCAATCAGCCGAAAGTCATTACCATATATAGCAACGACCCACACAATCCTGTACAACGTATTTCATTAAATGCATATGTAGAGGCGCAATAAAGCCCTTTTTTAAGTTTTGAATCTTCACTCAGGTTCCCGGAATTTCTCTAGGTTCTGATAAAACCTGGTTTTTTCTATCGAATCTGATTCCCGCAAACGGTTGAAAAGAAAATTATGCAGATTTCCTTACTTCAGGCTTAGTGTATTATATACACTTAGTATTTTTGTACTACATTAAACAATTAAAACTATGCGTAAAATCAATGTAATGATGATCGCTGCACTAATTTTTATTAGTGCAAATGCAATGGCTACAGTAGCTGTTGACGACAAAGTGCCTGCTACCATGGCGGTAGTAGAGTACAAGAAAGCCGGAATTTATAAGGTAATATATAAAGGTGAGAAAACAGGTAAGGTGAGGCTGTCAATCTATGACGCTAAACATAGCCTGGTTTATGCCGAAAACCTTGTAAAGTCCAATTCATTTATTCGCCCTTATAATTTTAATGGTATGCCCGAAGGTGTGTACTTCATTGAGATTGAAGGTGTGAACGGAAAGCTGGTAGAGCGAGTGAACTTTACTGCAGGCAAAATCGAGAAAACGGTTAACGTAACCCGATTGCTTGGTAAAGATAAGCGCTACTTGCTTACAGTGGCAGCTCTTGACCAGGATGAGATCACCATCAGCATCTTTGATGGATCAGATCATTTGGTTTATGAAGAAAACCATATCCTGAACGGTGATTTTGCCAAAGTTTATAATCTGCAAAACCTGAATGGTGGCTTTACTTTGCAAATAGCAGACAAGCAAGGTGTAGTAAAGACCATCAAATACTAACAGGTATTTAAAAGTATTGCTGTTTTGCTTTTTTTGGGTTAAAGTTTAACAGTAATTATTTTGTGAGGACTCCCCGGAAGGTATTGATAAATCAATGCCTTGCCGGGGTTTCTTTTTTTAGGACTTCAGCCAGGTTTTGCAGCTTATAGGGTCATTAAATTGCACATAAAACTGCTATTGATATACTTGAAACTTGTAAATTGAAGCACCTAACCTCAACAATGGAAGCACTTGGCGATTCCTTTTCTTTCGTTGAATACCTGTCTGTATTCACGGCATTCATTTACGGTTATGTAGCCACAAGATTTTTTTCAGGCTGGGGTGCAATGATAAACTTCCGGCACCATGTTAAATTCAGTAAGGAACATCTTCTCTGGACATTCTTCACTTTTGGTTTGTTGATAAATATTTGGTGGGGATCATGGATCAAGACAAATTTTATTGACCGAAGCAGTTTGATTTATTATGTATCTCTGCTCCCTACTTTGATGTTCTATCTTATATCCGTCATTTTATTGCCACCACTAAGTGACGAAAAATTTCTTGATTTGGATAAATATTTCAATCGTATAAGAAAGCGAAATTACCTGCTATTCATAATACTTTTTATTTTTTTGGAATTAGGTAGGCATTTTTTTAAAAAAGATATTTTTGTCGATTTCTATTTTAATCTAACTGCCATCGGTTTGGGAATAATAGGGTACTTTTCAAAATCTGTTAGAATTCATTATGCAATTCTAATTTCAGCTGGCGCAGTGCTATTATTACACATGTCATTGCATGAGCCAACCGACCAAGCATTTATAGTAATTAAAGGATTCTCGTTTACAGAGTACCTGACCATTTTTATCGCCTTTATTTATGGATCAATTGCTTCCCGGTTTTTTAATGGCTGGGGCGTAATGATTTTAAAGTACGACAGAATAACGTATAGCAAAGAGCATTTAGTCTGGACGCTATTGATGTTTGGTTTGCTATTGGATTTCTGGGTGAGCACCTGGGATCGTGCCAATTACATTGCTTTGGATTATAAATATTTTATACTCTCACTTTCAGTACCTATCGCTTTTTATGCTTTGACTGCTGTTTTATTTCCTGTAGTCAAGAACGCTGAAAAAATTGAATTGATAGATTTTTATCTTTCTCACAAGAAAATAATTTTTATGTTGTTTGGTCTTACCATACTATGCAATGCCATATCAGCCAATCTTATTGAACATGACCTGACACATATTAGAAATGTATTTCGATTAATTGCCTTGTTGCTAACCGTACTTATTTTCTTTACTAAAAAACTTTGGGTTGAACGCAGCATATTGGCTTTAGGATGCATCGTTTTTGTGCTGCTGATTATCCGCGATTTGGTATTCTAGTCATTCAAATGAGTAATGAATTAGAAATCGAATTAAAGCCGCTCAACAAAAATTCGTTTTACTGATGTTATTTAGCCTTAATTTAAGGCATCATTTATCCAAAATCCTATGAAGTCAATTAGATACTCAACATTAGCGTTTCTGCTTATGTGCACGCTGGCATTTGCCCAGGAAGAACGTCAATTACCTGCCAATGAAACAGTGGTTACTTCACATGAAGTAACCGTTAAAGGCAAACGTTTTCCTTATACAGCCACTACCGGTACGCAACCCGTTTGGGATGCTTCAGGTAAACCTGCTGCAGCACTTTTTTACACCTACTATGAGCGAAGCGATATTCGCGATAAAGCCAATCGCCCCTTAATATTCTCATTCAATGGTGGACCTGGTTCGGCATCTGTTTGGATGCACATCGCTTATACCGGTCCGCGTATTTTACAAATTGACTCGGAGGGATATCCGATACAACCTTACGGCATCAAAGAAAATCCACATAGCATTCTGGATGTGGCAGATATCGTGTACATCAATCCGGTAAACACAGGTTATTCAAGAATACTCGATAAAGATGCGAAGCGAGAGGATTTTTTTGGTGTAAATGCTGATATAAAATATTTAGCAGAATGGCTCAACACTTTTGTGTCGAGATACAATCGCTGGCAATCTCCTAAGTATTTGAAAGGTGAGAGTTACGGAACCACACGTGTATCTGGTCTTGCGCTTGAATTGCAAAATTCACAATGGATGTATTTGAATGGTGTGATACTTGTTTCACCTACCGGATTAGGCATTAACCGGGGGGCACATATTGAAGCAGCTAATCGACTTCCTTATTTTGCTGCAGCCGCATGGTACCATAAAGCACTTAGCCCTGAATTACAAAATAGAGATTTGCTGGATGTACTTGAAGAAGCCGAAACTTTTACAATCAATGAATTGATTCCTGCCATTGCACGCGGAGGATTTTTAGAAGAAGGCAAGCGCAAGGAGGTAGCAACCAAAATGGCTTATTACGCTGGCATTTCCGATAAGGTTATTCTGCAACACAACCTTGATGTACCTACGCAATATTTTTGGAAAGAGTTGTTGCGGGATAAAGGTTATAATGTAGGCCGACTGGATTCGCGTTATCTGGGTATTGACCGCAAAGAATCCGGTGATCGCCCGGATTATTCTGCAGAGCTTACTTCATGGTTACATTCATTTACTCCTGCAATCAACTATTACATTCGCGAGCATTTGAAGTTCAAGACAGATATCAAGTACAACATGTTTGGGCCCGTGCACCCCTGGGACCGGAGTAATGACAATACAGGCGAAAACTTAAGACAGGCCATGGCGCAAAATCCTTACTTAAATGTAATGGTGCAGTCAGGTTATTATGATGGTGCTACAACTTATTTTGAAGCCAAGTATACCATGTGGCACATTGACCCCAGCGGAAAAATGAAAGACC